>NZ_DALZSV010000004.1:63092-89674 GCF_032014955.1 Moraxella sp. CTOTU47724 | reverse complement strand
GTCACTAGTAAGGCGTCGCTAGGGATGACGGGTAAAATCATCGAGCATGGCTTGGATACGTTGGTCCTTTTGTTGCCACAAGTCATTAAGCCAACGGTACATATCTTTTTTGGTTTGTTCATCCTGTTGGTATTTGCCATCCATGAGCCGCTGTAGCAAATCATCTGGCAATGCAATTTTTTGAATATCAACCCCGATGCGTTTGATATTACCTTGCCATAAATCCTGATAGGTAGGAATACCGTCAGGATACACAATCGTCATGTCAAGCACCGCGTCTAAATCGTTACCCAACGCACCCAATGCAAGCGCAATGCCGCCCGCTTTGGGTTTTAGCAAATGTTGATACGGTGATTGTTGCAAGTCATGTTTTTTTTGGGTAAACCGCGTGCCTTCGATAAAGTTAAGTAAGGTAAAAGGCTTGTCGAGTAAGTTTTGACAAGCGCGTTTGGCTTCGATGATATCGCGGTCTTCTAGCGCTGGATTTTTAGCAATCGCTGCTTTCGAGTAGCGTTTCATCATCGGAAAGTCTAAAAAATAAAAGGCTTGCCCCACAATTGGGATATACAGTAGCTCGTATTTGGCAAAAAATCGCGTTAACGGCAGTCGGTTTTCACTGATGTATTGAATGACAGTGGTGTCGACCCAAGATTGGTGATTACTCAGCAAAATATATTTGCCATTAACCGATAAGTCATCAGGCAGGTTGACGCGAAAATCAATATCGGGCAGGATATTTTCAATTAAGCGATTGTTGGTGTTGATCCAGTGATTGGCTATTTTTAACACGCATTTATCTGCCAATGGATGACCCGTCAATGTTTTTACCGCGCCCATCGCCCAAAGCGGTAGACTAAACAGCACTGAATTGCCGGTAATGGTGCCTGCCGCCACCGCTAAGCTGGCGTTTTGCGCCAAAGGTAATGATGTTTTACGCAGTTTGTTGAACGTGTTTTTGAGCAATGATGGTTTATTGTTATTTGTCATATTTGGCTCCCACAAAGCTTATTCAAAAAAGCTTATTTGAATGAGACATAAGAAAAAATACTTGGCTTCATTAATTTGGCTTCATTAATTGTAAAAATAAGTGTTAGTTTAGCAAACGTCAAAAATGTTCACTAATAAATTTTTATACACTGGCAAGCACAAATCTTTCGAGTTTAACGATGCTACACTATAAATCCCAGTAAAGTTAATTGTCAAAAATTTTTATTAAAAATTAACAAGTTATTGAATAATCTGTAGATGATAGGTTGACTATGCAGCATAGTTTTCAACAAAATCACAAAGCATTTAATATATAAGAATAAATAATATAAATAATGAATACTTGAAAATATTTTGTAACAAATTATGCCATCCTACAACATCCTTAAGACAAATCATTACATATAAAGGAAAAGTTTATTGCATAATGAGCTCAATCACAAAGCAACTGAGTGTTGTCAGGTTTATCTGGCAAATGAGATAAAAACAACAAGTTGGTGCGTGACAATTATAACTAAGTAATTATAACTAAGTAATTATAACTAGAGGAATTCAAAGGAGATTACTCATGCGTACTAAATTATTAGCAGCTACTTTAGCATCAGGTGTTATCTTAACAGGTTGTGCAACAACGCCAACTGGTACGACAACAACAGGCATTACCGACAATAAAGCGCTTATTGGTGGTCTATTAGGGGCAGCCGCAGGTGCGGGTGTCTCAAAGGCAACGGGCGGTGAAAGAACCGGTCGTGATGCGGCAATCGGTGGTGTACTAGGTGCTGGTGTTGGTTACTACATGCAGCAACAAGAAGCTAAACTTCGTGCAGAAACCGCAGGTTCTGGCGTGACGGTAACACGTGACCCAGTGACTAATAACATTAACTTGTCTATCCCAGAAGCGATAACTTTCCGCGTTGGTGATTCTACTATTCTACCTAACTTCTATAATACGTTAGACAAAGTAGCTACCACACTACGTGACTATAACCAAACTAACATTCAAGTAAATGGTTACGCCTCAGTGGAAGGTGATGCAAATAGAAACCAAGCGTTATCACAACGCCGTGCATCAGCAGTCGCTAATTACTTAGTCAATCGTGGCATCTCTGGTAACCGTATCAGCGCTATTGGTCGCGGTGCGACAACACAATTTGGCTCAAGCTATGAACCAAACCGCCGTGTAGAGATGATTATCCTTGCACCACAATCGGTTAACTAATGAAGTTCAAGTCAAGCTAGATGATATTTTCATCAGCGAATTGATAAAAAAAGCACCTTTTATAAGGTGCTTTTTTGGTTCAAAAAATGAAAAAAGGACTATATCGGCGTTATAAAATACTCACCACAATATTATCGCCATTGTCTAAGGCGTCATTATAAAACGCCAATAACTCATTATATGAAGCCAGTAATTCTTTATCCAAGTTTTCCTTTTTGTCTTGCCAAATATTGGGTGGGAAAATAGCTTGCTCACGTAGTGACTTCATTGAGACTTTTTCTAAGCGTTTTTTAAAGTTAATTTGTTCTAGTACATCAACGATTTCGACAATATGTGCCCACGGGATAAAAGCAATGAAATCGGCATCTTCATTGTCGCTAAAGGTTTCTACACCCACCACAAACTCGCTGACAGGCTCATCGGGTACAGGTTGGGTGGCGCTGTGTTTGGTTAACACAAAATGGATGATGTCCCACAGTTTGCCCAAATCTACCAATTGTGCTTGAGGCTGCTCACTCATACTTTCAAGTAACGCCGTTCGCGCTGTATCAGTGGCATTTTGCAGTTGCTCGAGCAGGGCGTTATCGACCATCAAATATTGTGCGATCATACAATTTCCTAGTTATAAAGTAGCGAGATATTAGCGTAGTGGGATATGACAGTCCTATCACTTTATGTTAAGACGAGGACCACAAGCGAGGATAGTATACCTCATACAGCAAGCGATTTTGACGATGTATTCACTTGAATTGACCGACTCATTTAGCTGTATTGGGCTGACTCATTTAGCTGACTTATTTAACTTTAACCGATTAGACCCGCTGACATATTGATTAATGAGGCTAAAATTGCGGTATTAAAGAAAAATGATAACACACAATGAATGGTACCGATGATTCGACTTTGCTGGGTGTTGAAGGCGACATCCGCTGTTTGACCAGATGTGCCAATGATGTAGGAAAAATATAAAAAATCCCAGTAGGCGGGGTCGTCATCGTTAGGAAAATCTAGCATTTCTGTGTTTTTTTCTTCTTTAAGCAAGAAATACTCGTGGGTGTAATGAATAGCAAACATGGTATGAATAAACAGCCAGGCCGTCAAAATCGTCATGGCGGTGAGCGCGATATGAAACAGCATCAAAGCGCCTTTGGCGTCCTTGCTCGCGCCCAACTCTACGACAATCGCTAGCATACTGACAATGGCTGTGACAAAAACCAAAATCAGCATTAACATCGTGCCTTCGTCTTCAGCATGGGCTTTATCCAAAATTGCATTTTGATCGGCTTTATACATCATCCGAAAAATAGCCAGTAAATAAACCCAAAGTCCGATATTCCAAGCCAGCAAAAATTGCGTCACAAACTTCAATTTATCATAGGCTACCGCCAACGTCCAATCTTTGGGCAATAGGCCAACCAGCGTCGATAACCCAAAATACACCACCACCATGGTGGCAAACCCTAACAGTAGACGAGGGCGGCTTTGAAAAAAACGATAGATGTAACCGATCATGGCTGTTTTCTCATAGCGGTTTCCTTACGGTTGTCTGCTCACGGCTGTTCACTCAGGGCTGTCTGTGTCGGCTTGTTGGGTGCTTTGATTGTGGCGATTTAGGCGTTAACAGGCGAGGTTTTTTGCGCGATTGTGGCTTTGTGGTTGCTGCGGATAAAGGTTGGACACCCAGTCGCTTTAAATCGGCAGGTGATAAATGTATTTGTGTGGATGCGCCAACCTCTAAATTTCCCAAACTAAAGCCACTTGATGCCATGCGAATCAGCCGAAGACAAGGCAGTCCCACATGGGCCGCCATGCGACGTACTTGACGATTTTTACCTTCAAAAATAGTAATGGCGAGCCACGTGGTGACTTTGCGTTTGGCAATCTTGTCCGGCGCTTGCCAAATATGCTCGGCAATTTGTGTTTCGCTTAGCCGTACAACTTCGGCAGGTAAGGTGATACCGTCTTTGAGTGGCACCCCTGTTTGTAGTTGTTGTAACTGGGCATCGCTTGCATCGCCTTCCACCTGTATCCAGTAGGTTTTGCCTTGTTGTTTGCCTGCATTGGCTTTGGGTGGATGGGTCAAGGCTTTATTGACTTGTCCATCAGCGGTTAGCAGTAGCAATCCTTCGGAAGTGGCATCTAATCGCCCCGCCACGCGTAGGCTTTTGTCGCTAAAATAATCGCTGAGCGTCGCAAAGTTGTTATTATCATCGCTGCGAAATTGGCTGAGTACGCCATAAGGTTTGTTAAATAAAATCAGTGTCGGCATGGTAGAGGGTGACAAGTGAGTGAAAAAAAGCTTAAATCGCATCAAGCAGTTGGCTGCTAAGTTGTTCAGTGTAAACGCTAATCTTGGCTATTGCAATTTGGTTATTGCAACAAAGTCACCGTTATAAACCACACCGCCCAACGCCATACATATTTTGCAAAATTGTGTCAAATTGTGCCAGATTGCGTAAAAGGATAAGCCCGTATTTTTGGCTAAAAACAAGGTATAATAATCCGTTCATACAACTACAATAATACTAACATATGTCCTATCACTATCAATTTACCACTAAGTTTGACTGGCACTTACAGACACAGTGGCAGACGCCTGATACGCCCTTTATGCACTTTAATTTTTGGCAAGCGCTGATAGATGCAAAGCTGATTGGTGAGCGCAGCGATTGGTGGGTGCAGTATGTGCAGATTGTAAATGACAGTGCTCAACTGATTGCTGTGATGCCTGTGTTTATCAAAAAGCATCATCAAGGTGAATATGTGTTTGATTTTAGCTGGGCAGAAGCCTTTGAGCGCTATGGTAGAAATTATTATCCAAGATTGGTGACAAGCGTGCCTTTTACACCCGTCACCGGCGAGCGAATTTGGGTGGCACAAGGTAAGTCATTAACCGCGCCACTGTATGAGACCTTACTACAAGCGATTGATGAGTTGGCAAGTCGCTATCAAGCATCCACTTGGCACGGGCTTTTTGTCTCCCCAAAAAATGTCCAAGCGTTGCACAATATGCCCAATCTTTGCGAGAGGCTAAGCTGTCAGTTTTTATGGCAAAATCGCAACCTACAGGATAAAAAATTCGCAAGTTTTGATGAGTTTTTGGCAACATTAACTGCCAAGAAACGCAAGTCAATTAAGGTGGAACGCCAAAAAGTACTCAAACAAAATTTAAGTTGTCAGGTTAAAATCGGTGACGATATCACCGAGGCGGATTGGGCAGTTTTTTACCAATGCTATGCCATGACCTATCTGGTGAGAGGACGGCAGCCGTATTTGAATTTAGCATTTTTTAAGCAGCTTGGGCAGACTATGGTAGACAAGCTGATGCTCGCTCAAGCGCATAACGCGCACGGTGATATCGTGGCTTGTAGTTTGTTTTTTTTCGATGGCGATGCCGCTATCAGCACGTTATATGGTCGCTATTGGGGCTGCCTAGAAGAATATGATTGTTTACATTTTGAGCTCTGTTATTACCAAGGCATTGAGTTTGCTATCAAGCAAGGCTTGCGCTACTTTGACCCTGGCACCCAAGGGGAGCACAAGCTGATTCGCGGCTTTTATCCGGTGTTAACCCATTCGCTACACCGTGTTTATGACAAGGTTTTTGCACCTGCCATTGCCCAGTTTTGCCAAGACGAACAGCACGTTATATTGGCGTACCAAGCCGATGCGATGACCGCGTTACCTTTTAATGACACCTATAAAAGCCAATTTTTTGGCGACATTGCCGCGCAAGGCACAATACCCGATAATGAGTTTTTGAAAAAATAATGATAAATGTTGGTCTAAACCTAAACCTGGCTGGCGCGCATTTGAGCGCAGCACACAAACAGCAGATACCGCCGAAACTTATCCCTTGGCTGACGTCAACAGGGTCGCTCACCGCCAAATTTGAAGCTTTATCTCGGCATAAACTCATCGTACAGCCGACGTTTGAAGGGCGGCAAACCTTGTCCCTGAGTGAAAAGCGCCAACTACAGTTACCGCTTGGGGTGAGCCAATCGGCATGGGTACGCGAAGCCTTATTATTTGGCAAGCCTAATCAAGATGCGTGGGTGGCGGCGCGGTCCGTATTTCCGTTTGCCAGTCTCATTGGTAATGCGCGAAAACTGGCGAATCTGGGCACAACACCGATTGGCTATATACTGTTTCGTCGGCATGGCGCCACGATGACCAACCGCTGGATTGATGTGACAGCGCAAGGCTGGCGACGCACCACCCTTTACCAATGGCAGGGCAGAAATTTTTTGATTAGTGAAACCTTTTTACCTGCGTTTGAAAATAGCCTTATGGGTGAAGAAGAAAACGGCATGATTCATGTCAGCACTGACAAACGAGAAGGATAAGTACAAAAACCACTGTGCCTTGCACTAATTTTACCCGGCCAAAAAACATAACCAAATAAACATCGCTAAAAAACATCGCTAAAAAATATAGCAAAATAAACACAGCCAACCAAAAATCGACAGTCGCAGCGGCTGTCTTTTTTACGGTGACTTTTTAATATCGTGTTAATCGCAGTATCGAGTGATTTTTTGAGCCGCTTTGGTTAGCCCAACGCTTGATAAATAACCTCAAAAATCGCAGGCGAATAATGAGACAAATTCAGCCAAACCTGTGGATTATGCTAACTCAAACAACCAAACCATGCTAAACTAAGCCATATTTTCGGTTTTGTCCGCCCATTTTTTGACTCACTTAAAAGGAAATTGCCATGTTTAAAAATGTCACTATTCACCAGTTTGACGCTGAACTTGCCCAAGCGATGGACAATGAAGCCAAACGTCAAGAAGACCATATTGAACTGATTGCTTCAGAAAACTACTGTTCACCAGCGGTGATGGAAGCGCAAGGTAGCCAATTGACCAATAAATATGCTGAAGGTTACCCAGGCAAACGTTATTACGGTGGCTGTGAATATGTTGATGTGGTTGAGCAATTAGCGATTGACCGTGCCAAAGAATTGTTTGGCGCAGACTATGCCAACGTTCAGCCACACGCGGGTAGCCAAGCCAACAGCGCGGTATTTTTAGCCTTATTAAAAGCGGGTGACACGGTACTTGGCATGAGCCTTGCTGATGGCGGTCACTTGACGCATGGTGCGCATGTAAACTTCTCTGGTATCAACTATAAAGCCGTACAATATGGCTTAAACAAAGAAACGGGCATTATCGACTATGATGAAGTGGAACGCCTAGCCAAAGAGTACCAACCCAAAATGATTATCGCGGGTTTTTCTGCTTATAGCCAAGTGGTTGATTGGCAAAAATTCCGCGACATCGCAGACAGCGTTGGCGCATACTTGATGGTCGATATGGCGCACGTAGCAGGACTGGTTGCCGCAGGTGTTTATCCAAGCCCTGTGCAAATCGCTGACGTTACTACCACCACCACCCACAAAACCCTACGCGGTCCACGTTCAGGCTTAATCTTGGCAAAAGCCAACCCAGAGATTGAGAAAAAACTCAACTCTGCTGTGTTCCCTGGCAACCAAGGTGGTCCATTGATGCACGCGATTGCGGGTAAAGCGGTGTGTTTTAAAGAAGCGTTAAGCGAAGATTTCAAAGCCTACCAACAACAAGTGGTTAAAAACGCCAAAGCCATGTCAGACGTCATCATGTCGCGCGGTTATGATATCGTCTCGGGCGGCACGGAAAACCACTTAATGCTGATTAGCTTAATCAAACAAGAAATCACCGGCAAAGAAGCGGATAAATGGTTGGGCGATGCTCACATCACTGTCAACAAAAACGCGGTACCAAATGACCCTAAATCACCGTTTGTAACGTCAGGGGTGCGTATTGGTACGCCCGCAGTCACTACCCGTGGGTTTGGTGAAGCGGAAGTAAGAGAGTTGGCTGGCTGGATTTGTGATGTGCTCGATAGCCGCGGTGATGAAAAAGTTATCGGCGAAGTGCGTGAAAAAGTCCAAGCAATTTGCGCCAAACACCCAGTGTACGAGCAAACAGCTTAATCATTGGCTATCAAAAAACCGCCTAAGTCTTGAATTTGGGTGGTTTTTTTATGGCTAGCATTCATGGATTGAGACGGCTCAAATGCGACGCTTTGAACCTGTTATCTTACCCACTAGATTTTAAGCTAGGCAAAGCGCGATTTACCAATACCAAAGCGTGATAAGAATTTTTTGACTTTATTACCAAAACTACGCGTTTCAACTTCAGTGACGGCATCAACGACATGTCGCGCTTGTAATTTTGGTTGATTGACTAAGGTTTCGTGATAATCATAAGCGCGCTGAATACTGATTTCGAGTAACAACAAATTACTGGGGCGCGGTAGGTAGCGATAGACTTGCCCTTTATTGATCAAGTCGATTAAGGTGTGGCTATCGTTGAGTGAGGTGAGTACCAATACCGCTAAATCTGGAAAGCTTTGTTTTAATGCATAGATTACGGGTGAAATATTCTCGCCACCCAAGGACACATCGGTGATGGCCACGCCAAAACGGTCGTTTTCTAGTAGCTCAATCGCTTTTTCTAATGAATTCGCCCAGTGCGTTTCAAACTGGGTGAATTTTTGCTGCATCTGTAAATATACCATCTCACTGTCATCGATAACCAACACTTTGCGTTTGGCGATGGTTGGCTGAGCGACATGCAGATTTTCTTTGAATACATCTTTGGTTTGCAGCGCGATTTGGGTGGCTTGATTGACGATACTTTTAAGTTCATCCGTCTGCCAAGGTTTGGTGATATAGCGAAAAATCTCCCCTTCGTTGATGGAATCAATTACCGCAGTTAAGTCTGCATAGCCGGTCAATAAGATGCGGATAGTATGGGGTGATACGTCTTTGACCTCTTTTAGTACTTCGACACCCAGTTTTTTTGGCATGCGTTGGTCGCTAATCACCACTTGGACCTCGTTATTTTGTACATAGCTTAGTAGCTCATCGGGCTCGGTAGTGGTAAACACATCATGGGTGGCGCGAAAATGCATTTTTAGGCTGCGTAGAATGCGGTCTTCATCATCGATAAAGGCGATTTTGGGTTTGGTTACAGTCGTTATCATGGTCATGTCACTTAGGTATGTTGACTAAAATCAAGGTTGACTACAATTAAGGTTGACCACAATCAAGTGTGGCTCTTTTATGGCTGAGCAGATTGCCTGTCAGCCATCGGTTATCGGTTATCTAACATTAGCATTAGCTTTCTTCTGCGATTAAAAGCTTGGGTGATTGCTCGCTGCTAATCGCTGTTTTGGGCAATCTGATGGTAAATGTCGTGCCTTCGCCAAGTTGTGATTGCACATGAATATCGCCGTTATGCTGTTCCATGATTTGGGTCGAAATGGCAAGACCCAGTCCCGTACCTTCGCCTGCCGCTTTGGTGGTAAAGAATGGTTCAAAAATCTTGGCTTGGGTCTCAGCGCTCATCCCAGTACCGTTGTCCGCCACGCTGATATACACATTGGCGCCGTCTTCTGTGCTAGTAATGTGTAATGTAGGGTGCTGAGTTTGCCCCATCGCTTGTGCTGCGTTATTAAATAGGTTTAGCAGCACTTGGTTAATCTGGGATGGGTTACAACTAACCGGTTCGATAGCATTTAACTCAGTTATCACCTCTAAATGCTTGATATTGTTACGGGCAATGACTAGGGAGTTTTTGATACAGTCGTTGATATCGACGGCTTTGATTTTGGCTTGGTCGATGCGAGAAAAATCACGTAAATTGACGACCAATTCTGAGATTTGGCTAACCCCAAATTTGGCATCATCCACCAATCCATGCAAATCATCACTCACCGCATCGGCGACCAATTCATCACTGCAAGCAATGGTTTGTTCAATCGTTTGATTGATGGTTGCTGTATCAGTCGGCGAATCTTGCATCAGTTGTTTGAGCTGCTGGGTATGGTCAATCAATTCGTCATAGCGTACGATATTTTCATCAATCAACTCTAAATTACTACCCACATAACCCAATGGCGTGTTCACTTCATGGGCAACACCTGCGACCATTTGACCGATGGTTGCCATTTTCTCTGATTGTACCAACTGCACTTGAGAGGCTTTTAAATCTTTTAATGCTTGGTGTAAGTTTTCGGTACGCTCTGCCACTTGCTGCTCTAAGCGTTCATTGACTTGTGCTAATGCGCCTTCGTTCTCGACCACCCGATCAACCAGCTGGTTCATCGAGTCAGTAATCACGCCAATTTCTTGAATGTTTGCCGGTGGTAATTTGTGATCACTGAGTGATAGATATTTTTTTTGTGCAATCAACTGACCGATTTCACGGACGTTACGAGCGACTTGGTGCAGCGGTACCGCCAAAATACGGTGGAAAATATAACCACTTAATAGCAGTACCGGTAAGAAACCCAATAGCATATACCATTGCAACTGTTTACCTAGCTGATTGGCAAATAACATCAGTTCTTGATTGGGTTTGACGATGACCATTTTCCAATTGGTCATCGGCATGGCAAAAATAAACGCTGTGGAAGGGGTTTTGAGCAATAAATCGTTGTCTAAACTGACTTGTTCGACAAAATGGGTGGCATTGAGATTTTCATTTTGTCCGCTTTGGGTCATTAGCATGGCTGAAATGATGCGTGCCTCTGAGGGAGAAATTTTTTGTAGGTTGGTACTACTCACTAGCGTATTGGCGGTAAAATCAAATTTACCACCGTCTATTTTTTGCGCTTGTTTGATGATGCTGTCATTGATGTTGTCTAAGCTTTTGGCAATGGGGGCAAAATCAGAGTTTTTCTTGGCAAAACTATTGACGTCAATCATTTCGCCTTGCGGATTAGTAGCAGTCACTTGTTTGACTTGGGCTTCATTGGGGAAGGTCAAAAAGTTGTTGTTCATATCGACCAAAAACACATAACCGCCTGTTTTGCGCTGCCATTCTTTGACCATCGACTGCATACGGCCGAGCAGCACATCAAAACTCACCACCCCTTCAAAGCCATTGTTTTGGGCATTAAAAATCGCCTTGGCACAGGTCATGACCGGCTGTTTGGTCGCCGGGTGAATATAAGCACGGCTCCACACACAGTGGTCATGATTGGCATACACAGCAGGCACATACCACCAATCACGGTAATAGGGCATGGCAAGCTGTGGTTGGGTTTTCTGGCTGTCCACCCGATTTGCGGTAAGTTTGCTTGGTGCTTGGTAGCCAGGATTGATGGTTTGATAGTGGCTCGCAGACTGCATGACACCTTGCATATCCCGTTGCCAAACAAACGCGGCTTCATCGACGTTAGGTTTGTACATCAAAGGGTCATACCATATACCGCCGCCGACAATGCCTTTATCCATATTTGCCATTAAATTGCCAACACTGGTGTTGATGATATCGGCATTTTTGGGCAAACTGCCAGTCATACGACTGGCTGTCACTGCCATGCCATCAATTTGACTCACACGCGACAAAATACCATTCACCGCCTCATTGCCAGTTTCAATGATAGTCTGAGAGGTCAGTTTGGCGACTTCAGGCTTGGCTTGCTGGTCAATGATCCAATACACCATCGCCAAAAACACCAAAAAAACCAGCAATAATACGCATAACAAGCGTGTGGTAAGGTTGGAAAAATTCATCATTGTCACTTATCTGTTGGCAAATTGATTGGCTAATTAAATGACCCGTTGCATCGCTTAGCCCAAGTAAAAAAGCTTACAAACTCTTAAAGCCGCCGTTAACGCAAAATAAAAACGATGGTTTATCTTAATTTCTCAAATTGCGTTATCCTGTTGAGAAAATCGATAAACCATCGTCCGTCGGTGACGGTAGTGTAGTCAGGTTATATGACAAAATGATGAATTATACCGATGAAAGGTAATGGGGCAATCCATAGCAATTTTTAAAGCACATTTGGCTAAATTATTAAACTTAAGTTGCATAAAAAGTCGGATGAACTGTAGAAAATATCAAGAATTGCACGTTTGAAAGGTTGGATATGATGGACATGAAAAAAGCCCTCAATGCTATTGAGGGCTTTACAGTAGGTGTGATATAAATTAACTGTGTATTAATGAAATTCTTTATCGAGCTCTATTAAACGGTTAATCGCTTTATTCATACCGTGCATGATTTGACCGAGCAAGACTTGTTGTTTGGTCACCACAATCACAATCATCGGCTGGAACTGACTAGGCACGGCGCTAATCATGATTTTACCGTTTTCGGCATCTAGGATGACTGAGCGACAGCCAGTAAGCTGTGCTTCGGCGGTCAATGCCTGTACCAATGCCAAGATTGAGCTGCCGACCGCGGATAATTTGCCGCCATCATAGGTTTTTTGAAAAATTGAATTGACTTCAAAGCCATCGGTCGATGACAACAACACCCCTTCAATGCCACTCGTGGTATGAATGAGTTCGTGCAATACTTCATTAGATAGGGCAATAAATTGCTCACTGGGCTTAATGCGGCTTTCCATTTGAAACAATTGGTCATTCATATTGGTATCCAAA
Organism: Moraxella sp. CTOTU47724; assembly: GCF_032014955.1. Lineage (NCBI taxonomy): Bacteria > Pseudomonadati > Pseudomonadota > Gammaproteobacteria > Moraxellales > Moraxellaceae > Moraxella > Moraxella sp. CTOTU47724. Next base: position 77,024 of record NZ_DALZSV010000004.1, on the reverse strand, counting down.
TATTTACTAGCGTAACGGTTTTAAAATTGCTGTCGAGTTTGTCAGTCGCTACGCTCAATATCTAAGTCAAATGGCTGCGTTTACCGAATAGCTTGTTAACGTAAGCCATATACCGTAATTCAATCATGCGCTCACTGCGCTGTCAATTCAAGTGATGCAATAATGGTATCAACCAGTAACAGCACATCTTCTCTTTTTCGCATATCGACTGGGAAAATAGGCAGATTCTTATCATTGGCAGCCAACCAGTCATGATAAATGCCAAAGTCGCGCTCAGGCATTTTATCAACTTGGCTGATACCCACAACGATACGACCCGTATAAATTTTAGTAAACGTCTGTAAATAATTTGCCAAATCTGCCACAGGGTCTTGGGCGGCATGGTCAATCAAAATAATAACCCCCATCGCCCCCTGCGACAAAATCGGCCAAATAAAGTTAAAGCGTTCCTGCCCAGGTGTGCCATATAGCCCGATATTGATGCCACCTTCTAGCACCAATTCACCGTAGTCCATACCCACCGTCGTCAATGCCTTGGTGTTGACATGAAGGTCGGTATTTTTTACTTCAGTCGACACCACAGGGATATCCGATAAGCTTGCGATGGCTTGGGTTTTTCCCGCACCCATAGGTCCGCTAAAAACAATTTTGAGACGTTGCATGTAGAAAGCCTTACACTCATTGCATTAATATAAATACAATATTAGGAAAAAAATTGCGTTAGTATCATACGCGAAACCACGCTGTTAAGTAAAAAAAATTAATAAATCCCTGATAATATAATCAAATTATCAATCATCTTAACGAAAGATTTACAATCCCAAGCGTCGACGTAGACGTCCTAAAAACCCCATCATGCTATTGCTGCCAGTTTCTTGTGTGGGCGAGGTTGAACCTTGTGACGATGTAGCACTCGCTAAGATGGGTTCAGGCTCAGTGGTACTATTATTCCAAGGGCTATTGTAGGTAGTTGCAATATTGGACAAGGTATTGGCTGATGATTCTGCCATAGCACGGCGGCTAAGGATTTCATCGAGTTTTGATTGAGGTTTGGTAGGCGCGGGTGGCTGATGCTGGATGTGGGCTGACTCAGGTTGGTTCGCAGACGCTGTGGGTGGTACCGTAGCAGATGCAGCAGGTTGTTCAACAAAAGCAGGTTGCGCACTGGGCGTAATTGGCTGCGGCTCAGTCTGGGTGCTTTCAGCGGGTGTCATTTCAGCTACTGTCACTTGAGCGGGTGACATTTTTGGCAGTGATATTTCTGCTGGCGACATGGATGGAGTCACTGGCTGGCTAATCGTTTTACTATTGAGCTGAGCGATAGTTTGCTGATAGACCGAAGCAGGCAATGCACCTGCCACAAATAAACCAATGAGTGTTTTTTTGACTTGGGGTAGCGAACATTGACTGCGTGCTACCAATTCATCAATCGTTAACGAACGGGCTTCTAGTACACATTGGATTTTAAGATGGTCATGTTGGTCGGCATCATGGATAGGTTTTACCCAACTGTCTATATGGTAGTTGATGTGCGAATCTAGCAAACCTTCAAATTTTTGACCATGTGTGCTAGCCAAGTCCCATAGCCATTGCACCAAGTTTTTAGCAGTTTTGACATCTAGCTGATTGGCAGCCACATCATCAGCAAGCGAGATAATCCAAGGCTGATTGGATGAGATGTACTCAGACACCTCCCAAACCCGTTGCTGTTTTGGATTGATATAGGCAAATAAGGTGCCAGCAGGGCTTTTGATACTCAGCACTTCATTATGGCGCTGGGCAATCTGACTAAAAATTTGGGCAAATCCGATTAAATACTCATCATTGACAGTGCCGTTAGTGGTGGTTGATGCCATCGACTGGCTGGATTCGGCAAGTTGATTAGGCGCATTGTGGGTATGACTAGTTGTAACAGCTGAAGCTTGCGCAGAGTGTGCAACACCAGATGATGGATTGGCAGCTTGAGCAGGCGGATTTGAAGCTACGCGCTGGTTGGCTATAGTATCTGTCGCTGATTGAGAAGCGTCAAAGGCATCAGCGGTGAGTTTAGCGGCAGTGGATGCCTTATTGCTGACAGACACACCAGAAAAAAACGGTAGTTGTGAAAACAACCACTCACTGAGCGGCTCTAAATCTTTGAGCGGCAACACCAATAAATCTTGCGATAAATAGCCGTTTTCCGTCTCACTACGAGCGGTATAAATAGTGGCCGTATTGGGTTTGCTACTAATTAACTTTTGAACGCTTTCAGCATGACGAAAATCATGATTGACCATAAATAAATCAATTTGCTGATTGTTCGCTGATACCCATTCAAGGTCTGCTTCGAGTCTAAGCAAGATGCGTAGATACCCTTTTAGCATCACTTGGTCGCCAGGCTTGATGCCAACCAAAGCAATCCGCATTACTTTTTTTAGACGATCTGAGGCAGACGTGACATTCATTCAGTAAACTCTCCAACAGCTAGCGAATTGATCTTTTACACAACTAAAACGCCATCAAGCATCCTTGCAATAAATTAACATAACCCTTGTTGAAATGGACATGTTAAGTGGCTATTATTATTGCAATTTTTGATGAGAGTAGCAAATAAATGTCGTCTAAAACTAGCGGGTTATAAAGTTGAGATTTTAGCAACATTCTTATTATTAAGGTAGGTTACATATCCATTATTTATGCCTTTCATACCAATTCTGCCAGCGCACAAAAATAACATAAAACAAAAAAACGCTTTTATCCTTGGATTGGTTTTATTGATAGGCAAACAATCGGTTTAACGGCAATTGTTAGTGGGCGCAGTAACTTTCACAGTGACTTGTACATTTGCCAGTGCAAATAGCGATTGCACTTGTTTTTGGGCATTATCGTTGGCAGTTTGTAAAATGCCAGAGCGGCAAGCCGATGTCAGCACTTGGTTTTTGCCAGCCACTTGCGCTTGGTTAAATATTTGCGGGTCGGCTTGCACCATGCCAAATACCCCTGTTTGAATATCATACACTTCAATGTTATCTAAATAACTATCCAAAATCTGCGCAGCGGGCAAGGTGATACTGACATGGCTACCATCTGAGGTCACTTGTACATCAGTGGGTTTTAATTGATTTAAGTCAATGCCCGCGGTCACCCGTCCATGAGCGACAAAAAGCCCCTTTTGTTGATCTTGCCACAGGGCATACCAATTGCCTTCTTTTTGGCTGGTGATAACGGTATCGATGTTATATGCCACGGTTTGTAGTCGATTGAGACTTTGAATCTTAGTAACCACCCCTTCGCGGGTTAATACCTCAACTTTTTTAGGGGTATTTGCTTGTTGCCACTGCAAAAATAGCCAACCCGCCACCGCAATCACCGCCAGTAAAAATAAACTTACCCAAAAAGAAACCGGCTTTTTGTTACCCGGTGCAGGCGGTTCTGGCAAGTTTGCAGTCGGTTTTGCCTCAGGTGATGGCGTAGAAGATGAAGTGGGTAGTTGGGTCATGTATCCATTCCTAACAGTTTAATAGTGGATGCTATTTTGTATGGTTATGACTTGTCATGATTTCAATGTAGCTAGTTTAAATAGCCAATGGGTATGACCAAATTGTCATAATGATTTTCCTAATTTATAAAAATGCTAAAATTAAAAAAGCTAAGTCCAAAAATACGGCATCGACTTGGCAAAAATTAAAAAAACTATTGCACCACCCAGTGGCATAAAATAAGATAATCGGTTTACCAAATAGTCTATCCATTCTCGTTTTTTTCTTATTTCAAGCCGTACAAACAAGGTGTGCCATGCGAGCCAGTCAATTTACTTTTGCAACGTTAAAAGAAACCCCAAGTGATGCCGATATCATCTCCAGCCAATTAATGCTCCGTGCAGGGATGATTCGTAAATCTGCGTCGGGTCTCTACACGTGGCTACCGATGGGTCTAAAAACCTTACAAAAAGTCAAAAAAATCATCCGTGAAGAGATGGATGCCATCAACTGCCAAGAGATGCTAATGCCTGTGGTGCAATCTGCCGAGCTTTGGCAAGAATCGGGTCGCTGGGAAGCCTATGGCCCTGAACTGCTTAGGTTTAAAGACCGTCACCAACGTGATTTTGTGTTAGGTCCAACGCATGAAGAAGTGATTACCGATATCGCGCGTAACTTGTTAAAAAGCTATAAACAGCTCCCTGTGAGCTACTACCAAGTACAAACCAAATTTCGTGATGAAATTCGCCCACGCTTTGGGGTGATGCGTTCACGTGAATTTATCATGAAAGATGCTTATTCGTTTCATATCGACCAACCGTCATTACAGCGCACCTATGATGATATGTATCGCGCCTATCATAATATCTTTACCCGTCTTGGGTTAGACTTTCGTGCGGTGCAAGCCGATACTGGCTCGATTGGTGGATTTGCGTCGCATGAGTTTCAAGTCCTCGCTGGCAGTGGTGAAGACGATATCGTATTTTCAGATAGCTCAGATTATGCGGCCAATATCGAGCTTGCTGAAGCGGTGGCGGTCGGTGAACGTGCTACCCCAACGCAGGACAAAGCCGATGTCAGCACGCCCAATATGCCAACCTGTGAGCAAGTGGCTCAGCATTTAGGCTTGCCATTGTCACAGACGGTCAAAACTTTAATCGTCGAAGGTGAAGCTACCGCAGAAGGTAAAAGCACCTTAGTCGCGTTAGTGTTACGGGGCGATCATACCCTAAATGAAATCAAAGCCGAAAAATTGGCGCAAGTCAAAGCCCCACTCACCATGGCGAGCGAAGAGGCGATGCAAGCGGCGGGCCTGCACAAAGGGTATATCGGGGTGTTTGATTTGAACATGCCAGTGATTGTAGATCGTGCGGCTGCGGTGTTATCAGATTTTGTTAGCGGTGCCAACAAGCCAGATTTTCATACCACGGGCGTCAACTGGGAGCGTGATGCGTCCATCACCGAAATTGCCGATATTCGCAACGTGGTAGCAGGCGACCCAAGCCCAGATGGACAAGGTACTTTACAAATCCGCCGCGGTATCGAAGTCGGTCATATTTTCCAGTTGGGTGACAAATACGCCAAAGCGTTAAACTGTGCGGTGATGGGCGAGCAGGGCAAACCTGTCATTACTATGATGGGCTGTTATGGTATCGGCGTGACCCGTATCGTCGCCGCCGCAATTGAACAAAACCACGATGACAATGGTATCATTTGGAAAACCAGTAGCACAGGTGAGAGCCTTGCGCCATTCACTGTGGCGATTGTACCGATGATTAAAGGCAAAATGAAAGATGCTCTAGACCCAGCGAAAGGGGACAAAGCAATGCAACTTGCCGAAGCGCTTTACACTGAGCTAAAAGCCCAAGGTGTTGATGTGCTACTTGATGACCGAGACGAGCGTGCGGGGGTAAAATTCGCCGATTTAGAGCTCGTTGGCATTCCCCATCGTATCGTTATCTCAGAGAAAAATATCAGCGAAACAGGCGAAGTGAACTACGAATATGTCAATCGCCAAGACGGTGAAAAACAATTGCTCACTGCCGCGCAATTAAACCAACTGTTTAAAGACAATCAATTGATTGGCTAACACAACAACTTACCGCTACAAACGATTAGGTTTGATAGAGGATTTGAGTCGAACATTTACACGTTTTGTATGGTGTGGAAAAACTGACAGTGCTAAGATGGGCTGTCAGTTTTTTCTGTTTATCGCTTCATTAAATAGAGTAAGGAAAGTCATGCAATACAAACAACTTACCGCCAGTGTATTTGCCCTGTTGATGGGTGGGGCGATACTGGGACAAAGTTACCAAACCGCCATTGCAGCATCGACGAGCGTCGGACAGATCAATAACGAGCAGCGGCAGGTGACTCGGCAAGTCGCAGCGTTGTTGGATCGTAGCCATTATCTAGATAAAAGAATGGATGCGGCAACGGGCAGGCAAATTTTAAGCGACTATTTTGATGCGCTTGACCCCAATCATAGCGTGTTTTTGCAGTCCGATATTGATGAATTTACCCAAAAATATGGCAATAGTTTTGCCGATTATCTCAAACGCGGTGATTTAAAACCAGGTTTTGAAATCTATCAGCGCTTTATTGAGCGCTCAAAAGCGTATTATAGCTTTGCCGACAGCTTTTTAAAATCCCCTGTGAGCTTACAGAGTAACGAAACGGTCATTATGAACCGTGAAAAATTGCCACGGTTTAAAACCGTTGCCGAGCAACGCGATTTTTGGCGCAAACAGCTGACCTACCAGCTCATTGGCATGACCATCAATCAAGATGAAGACAAAAACAAAGACAAGTTTTTGCAAGAAAATGCCGATAAATACAACGCCAGTGATTTAGTCAAAAACGAAACGCGCTCACCAAGCCAAGTGCTAGACCAGCGTTTAAAGCGCCAATATGCGCAGCTACAGCGTATCGATAGCGACCAAATCGTTGAAACCCTGTTAAATGCAGCGATGGCAGCCTATGACCCGCACAGTAATTATTTTGCCCCCGTGCAAGCCAATGAGATGCAAATCCAATCGACCCTTGAATTGGTCGGTATCGGCGTCTCGATTCAGCCCGATCGCAAGAACCCTGACTACACCCGTATTATTAGCTTAGTTGATGGCGGGCCTGCCGCTCGTTCGGGGCAAATCAAACCCAATGACTTAATCATCGGCGTATCGACTGAAGATAAAGGCATGGTCGATACCGTCGGTTATTCGACACGGGAAGTGGTGAACCTCATTCGCGGTAAAAAAGGTTCACCCGTCACCGTGCGCGTCAAAGCGCCTAATACCCCAGACAGTAGCGCGCGTAATGTCACCCTCATACGTGACGTGATTAAGCAAGAAGAGTCGGGCGTCAATCATCGGGTAATTAGTGTCAAAGATAAAAACGGGCAAGCCAAAAAAATCGGTGTGCTAGAAATCCCAAGCTTTTATCTCAACTATAAAGCCCGCCGTGCGGGAGAAGACTATCGTAGCGTCAGCATTGATACGGAAAAGGCGTTAAAAGCCTTGAACCAGCAAAATATCGATGGCTTAGTGGTAGACCTGCGTGATGACCCCGGTGGCTCACTCGATGAAGTTGCCAAAATGATTGGCCTGTTCATCAAGTCAGGTCCGCTGGTACAGATTCGTGATAACCGCGGCAATATCCAAGTGTATGAAGACGAAGACAAAGGTAAGCAGCTGTATACAGGCCCGATGACCGTACTCGTTAATCAAGGCTCGGCATCAGCCAGCGAGATTTTTGCGGCAGCGATTCAAGATTATGGTCGCGGTCTGATTGTCGGTAGCACGACCACAGGTAAAGGCTCAGCACAAATTCAGCTTGATAACCTTGCCTTAGGGTCAGCGACGTTAACCCAGCGCAAGTTCTACCGTATCACTGGCGGCAGTACCCAAAATAAAGGCGTGGTACCCGATGTCCGTTTAGTCAATATCTATGAAGGCATGGAGTTTGGTGAACGTAGCATGAAAAACCCACTGGCATGGGATACCATTCGTGCCGCGCCGTACCAACCTGCGGGCAACTATTCCCGTGAGACCTTGCAATCGCTCAATGCCTTGTCACAACAGCGTCAAGCAGCCAATGCCCAGTTTGCTTATCTAAGCCAACTCAACAGAATCCGTAATGAGGAAGATGATAAGAAGCCTGTCAAATTAGACATCAATGACCGCCGTACTTTCCGCAAAAACATTGAGGCAAAAATGTTGGCGGCAGAAAATGCGAGACGCCAAGCCAATGGGGAGAGCCCCTATAGCACGTGGACAGCGTACCAAGCTGCACAAGATGCAGAGTTAGAAGTCCGTAGCCGTCTAAAACAAGCCGAACGTCCAAAGCTGCCTGAAAGTGAAGCATTTGTGATTGAAGCGGCTAATGTCATGCTTGATGCACAGGCAGCCAACAACCAACGCCCCTAATGCCAAAATGCGTGTAAGCAAAAGCTTACATGCATTGACGTTTGTACGACTGTTACCGAATGGTAAATTTTGTAATAATACATTCAACGGCACAGGGATGGTTCTCAAGGATTGAGATAGGGACAGAATTGCCAATAAAGGAATGGTTTATCGTAGTATTAAGGAATGATGCTTGATAAACAGGTGGAGTGAGACTTAGGATGAGTCAAGAAATTCACTACCAGTTAGTAAGGACCTTAAGGATGAGGTCAGTGATGCTAGGATAGCAGGTAAAAAAGCCATATCATCTGATATGGCTTTTTTACTTTGGAGGAGGAGTTAATCTATTCTAGAAACGATAGTCATGACGGGCTGACCAGTCGTCGATTTCTTTTTCTACCACATCTTCGGCGCGGCCATAACGCTCTTGGATTTTACCTGATAGCTTTTGGCGATTACCTTCCAATTGGGTAATTTCATCATCAGTTAAGTCACCCCAAGTTTCTTTTACAGCGCCTTTAACTTGTTCCCATTGACCTTTAATTGTATTCTCGTTCATGAGTAGTATCCTTTGTTGTACTTAGTTTGATTATTTATCATTAAAAATATATACCCAATGATAAATCGTTATTGCTTATTCGTTATTGGCTATTGGGTATATGACTAGTATGCCAAAATCTAGCGCACAGTATGTGGTAGAAACTATAGTAAAGCATCAAAAAACGTAACTAAATCAATGATTTTGTAAATAACATAAAGCGTTTCTTACACCCCGTAAAATTATTTCATAGGGTAAAATTTTGCTCAAAAAAAGAAGGCTATAAATATAGCCTTCCATTTAATCTTTCTAAGCTTTAATGACAACTTAGTGGTGATGACCGCCTGCACCGTGTACATGACCGTGTTGTAACTCTTCATCTGATGCGTCACGAATGCTTGCCACTTCCACATCAAAATGAAGTTTTTTGCCCGCTAAAGGATGGTTAGCATCAACAATCACTTTGTCCTCTTGTACATCTTTCACAGTGACTAACATCACATGACCGTCTTCAGTTTGCGATTGGAACTGCATACCTGGTTGGATATCTTCGACACCTTGGAAGTTTTCGCGAGGGACTTCTTGTACTGCCGCATCATCAAATTCGCCATAAGCATCTGCAGGTTCAATGCTTGCAGTAAATTTGTCACCCACTGATTTACCCGCTAGTTGTGACTCAAGACCTGGAATAATATTTTGGTAGCCATGTAAGTAGGCTAAAGGTTGACCTTCTGGTGATTGGTCAATGACGTTACCTTCGTCGTCCTTTAAGGTGTAATGAAAATGTACAACGTTGTTATTATTGATAGTAGACATCGCTAAAATTCCTTATGAATCAATGAATGGATTGGCAAATCGCTTTTTTGGCACAATAAATTAAAAATTACTAGAAATTAAAAATTGCTAGGATTTTTCACTACAATATCCGTGAAAATCTTTCAATTTTTGGCTAAACCTCAAAATACGCCAAAAAATGTTAATGTAAATTGTAACATCAATCATTAAAATTTTGGCAGTTGATAGACTTTAAAACACATTTTTAATCATTCAACCATACAACACTGTAACAATAAAGCCGTGTTCTGTTATTAATGGCGATAAGATTTAAAAATTCAATTTATTGGGCAAATTATTTGTTAATGTGTCCTGTAGCGAGTAGGGGTGTTTATATAACCCAGCCCCTATCTGCCAAAATACGTTTGATTTGGGCATAAATCACTGGCGCACTGATGAGTCCCGCCAACCCAAAAGTCGCTTCAAGCACCAAAATAAATAACAACAACTCCCAAGCAGACGCTCGGATTTTGTGCCCAATGATTTGCGCATTTAAAAAGTATTCAAGTTTATGAATGCTCACCAACCACACAAGCGATAAAATGCTGATGCCAAGCCCGTGAGTCAGGCTAAGCAAGACGATAACAATGTTTGAGACCAAATTACCAACGACAGGAAATAGCCCTGCGCAAAAGGTGATAAGCACAACGGTCCAAGCCATCGGTAGCGGATGACCGAGTAGCGGTAATATCCCTAGCAAAAACACTGAGGTTAAGATGGTATTGATACTAGAGATTTTGACTTGCGCAAAAAATACATCATTAAACCCCATGATAAGTTCATCAAATTTTTGGCGCAAATGCTGGGTAAATGGGGTTTTATGCGCTGCGCTATTCACAGGTACCTGCAATGCCACAATACAACCAATCACGACCCCCGCTAGCACATAGCCAAGCCCGCGTAACGTATGGATACCCACTAGCTGTAGTTGTGGCGCATGACTTTTGATAGTACTCATGAGCATAGCTTGAAATGAACTGACTGAAATGGGTAGATGCTGAGAGATACTAACGGGTAGTAGGGTATGAAGCTGGTCAAATATGTCCAATATCTGTCGAATAAGCTTATTAAAGACATCAACACTGGCTTTATCAGCAATCCAATCGCCAAATACATACACAGTGAGTGAAATCATGGTCGCCAAAACAGCAATAGCAAACCATTCTGCGACTTTACCCATACGCTGCTGACGCGAGGCGCTATGCATATAGGCAATGACATGCCGATGAATCCAGCCGGCAATGCCGCGAATCAGTGCATAAGTAATTAAGGTGGCAAAAAGCACTAAAGTCAGGTGGAGCAATAGCACTGGCACCCAGACAACAATCACACTGCTAATCGCTAACAAAAAACTTTTCATATCTGACCACTGTAGTCGATCATTGGTCAAAAAAGGATCGCCCAAATGAGCACTAGTCGAAGCGTTGTTTTTATTTTCAAGTGCGGGTTCAGGATTGTTGCCAAGTGGTTCAGCGGTCATAAATAACATCTTAACAAGATAAAAAAAGATGAGATAAAACTAACACAATTTTAGTGATTAAAGTATTAGATTTATGACAAAATTTTGTCAAAATCGCGTGCGTGATGCGCAATAATCACCCATGAAAATCGCAATCAAACGTAAAATCGGCTACAATATGCCATCTTTTTTATTCTTTCTTTTATCGGTTATCAAGCCTCGCTACTTTTAAGTCAAACACTATGTCACTACATTCTGAAATCGCCAAACGCCGCACTTTTGCTATTATCTCGCACCCCGATGCCGGTAAAACCACCATGACCGAAAAATTACTGCTGTGGGGGCAAGCAATTCAGCGCGCAGGTGAAGTCAAATCACGCAAAACCGACAAACACGCGACATCTGACTGGATGAGCATGGAGCAAGAGCGTGGTATCTCGATTACCACTTCTGTGATGCAGTTTCCCTATGCCGACAACATGGTCAATCTGCTAGACACCCCAGGTCACGCCGACTTTTCAGAAGATACCTATCGTACCTTAACCGCAGTAGACAGCGCACTGATGGTGATTGATGGGGCAAAAGGGGTCGAAGAACGAACTATCAAGCTGATGGAAGTATGTCGGATGCGTGACACGCCGATTATCTCGTTTGTCAACAAGCTTGACCGCGAAATCCGTGATCCGTTATCACTGCTTGATGAAATTGAAAATGTCCTAAAAATCCAATGTGTGCCGATGACGTGGCCGATTGGTACTGGTCAGCATTTTGTTGGGGTGTACAACATCAGCGAGGATAAAACCTACTTTTACCAAAAAGGTCATGGCACTGAGATTGTCGAGATTGAGAGCCGTGACGGCTATGACTATCCAGATGTCCGCGAGAGAATCGGTGAAATTGCCTTCCGTGAATTTGAAGAAAGCCTAGAGCTTGCAAAAATGGCACATGAAGATTGGGATGTCGATGAATTTTTGACCGGTAAACAAACGCCTGTGCTATTTGGTACGGCGTTGGGTAACTTTGGCATTAACATGGTGCTTGATGTACTCACCCAATACGCCCCAGCGCCTAAAGACCATGACACCGTCGAACGCACCGTCAAAGCCGATGAAGAAAAATTCTCCGGCTTTGTCTTTAAAATTCAAGCCAACATGGACCCAAAACACCGTGACCGTATTGCCTTCATGCGGGTGTGTTCAGGCAAGTACGAAAAAGGCATGAAAATGAAACATGTGCGCTTGGGCAAAGAAGTACGCATTTCAGATGCCTTGACATTTTTGGCAGGTGACCGCGAAGCGCTGGAAGAAGCGTATTCGGGCGATATCATCGGCTTACATAATCACGGCACCATCCAAATTGGCGATAGCTTTACCGAAGGCGAAACTTTAAACTTTACAGGCATTCCCCACTTTGCGCCAGAATTATTTCGCCGTGTGGTACTTAAAGACCCACTAAAATCCAAACAACTGCAAAAAGGTTTACAGCAGCTATCAGAAGAAGGCGCCACCCAAGTATTTATGCCGCAAATCAACAATGATTTGATTTTGGGCGCGGTAGGGGTGCTACAGTTTGAAGTGGTCGCGCATCGGCTACTTGAAGAATATAAAGTGCAATGTACCTTTGAGCCTGTGTCGATTGCGACGGTGCGCTGGGTGCATTGTGATGACAAAGTGGCGTTTGAGAAGTTTAAGAAAAAAGCCCACGACCAGTTATCTGTTGATGGCGGTGGTTATTTGACCTATCTTGCCCCAAGCCGGGTTAATCTTAAATTGATGCAAGAGCGTTATCCAGAAATTACCTTTAGCGCCACCCGTGAGCATTGATTTTTATGTGCGAGTTGAATTCAGCTAAGTATAAACAAGCTCTGAATTTTTTTGCAAATGACGTTAAGGGATTAACATCCCATAATGTTTGGCAAAGTATTGTGGATAATGAATATTTATCTGAGTTTGGGGATACGCACGATTTCGAATTTAAGAAAAAATTTTTTTTTGACTTTATACGCTATGCTCTTGAAAATGGTTATTTTAAACTTGGCAAAAATGACTGTTTCTTAACGGGTTCGATTGATGAGCAACTTAAGTTATGGGAAACCGCTTTTCCCAGTCATGAAAAAGCTTTATTAACAGACGATGGCTTGTTTTATATTTGGTTTTTTCTTGAAGAATGTCCTGCGGGATTTGTTTGGCTATTTCCGCAAGATGATGGGTCAATATATGAGCATTGGACATGAATTTATCTATTTACCAAACCGTAACTAAACTATGGCAAAATATAAAGATTCTTAACTCAACTACTTTAGTAAAATTCTTTATAATTTGTTAAACTATAGGCATTAGCTTAGTTTAGCAACTACTATATTTTTTTGAATAATCGACAATAACAAGTGAGGATACTATGCAATTTCCTAATGGTGTAAACAAATCAAACCTTATTAAACTTGGCGTACTTGGTGCCGCTTATTATATGTTAAAAGGTCGTAATAAAACCCAGCCAACCATTGAAAACAAAGCAAATAATCCGGCACCGGTTGATAATGAGCCTGCTGACAATACTGCGGCAAATTCAAATGGCACGAAACCTGCCAAGACTACCGCATTTACCATGGGTAAAGAGCTAGCTGCAAAAGTATTGGGTAAAAAATTCTAAAACTTATCAAATACTTATCAAATTACGTTATCATATAACAGCTATATACATAACGGCATTTGAAAACAGCCCATTAGTCCACCATTAAACGGGTATCGACTGATGGGTTTTTTTATGGCAATACTGTTAAAAGCTAAGGTTTAAAAACTAAGGCAGGGAAAGGAAAGGTATGAGCATATCGAGGGTGATTAAACTAGCGGTTGCTGCGACAGCTTTATTGTTGCTACCTAGACGCAGTGGTCCACGGGCCGATAAAGTTACCAAGTCGCCTAAAAGTCTATCCGCTAAAAATACAGTTGAGCAGCCTATCAATAAAAATGCTGAGCAGGATAACCATAACTAAAGCAATGGCTAAAATTTTTATGTAAACCTATGTGCAGATAACAAATAAAGGATAAATAGATGACGTGCGTGGGCTGCACCGCAATTGACGGTGCCTTACAGCGAGCTAAACGGCAATGTCAAACCACAGTATTTGAAATGATATGACTATGAAAAATGATACGGCTTGCTCGTTTGATTTGCCATTACCATTACCATTAATTGATACGCATACCCATTTTGATGTGGATAGCTTCGATCATGACCGCG
>NZ_DALZSV010000004.1:35532-62992 GCF_032014955.1 Moraxella sp. CTOTU47724 | reverse complement strand
CCATTAATTGATACGCATACCCATTTTGATGTGGATAGCTTCGATCATGACCGCGAAATGCAATCACAATTGGCATGGGATAACGGCGTTCGTCGTTTGGTTTTGATAGGGTTTCTAGCAAAGTATTTTGCACAAATGGTGGCATGCCAACAGCAAATGCAAGGCTATGGGCAGCAAGGCAAAGCCACACCTTTGGCACATTTAGCGTTTGGTTTGCATCCTTTTTATATCACTGAGCATAAAGATAGCGATTTACAGCGGCTAGAGCAGTTTATTCAGCAATATTCACCCATTGCGATTGGCGAAATCGGGCTTGATACTTTTACTGCGCCGATGAAAACTGCGGAAAATTACGCTAGGCAGCAAGATTTTTTTGCTCAGCAACTTGAATTGGCAAAACAATACCAACTGCCTGCGCTGCTACATATTCGCCGAGCGCATGGCGATGTGATTAAGATGTTAAAAGCACAAAAATTTACCCAGGGTGGGATTGCGCATAGTTTTAGTGGCGGTATCCAAGAAGCCAAAGCATTAGTCAATCTGGGCTTTAAAATCGGCATCACCGGGCAAGTGACCAATCCGAATGCCAAAAAACTGCGCCATACCCTTACAGAACTTGTCAAAACCGTTGGGCTTGATGCTATTGTGATTGAGACGGACTGCCCAGACTTTACGCCGCTACCCTGTCATGTGACGCACGGTAGGCGCAATGTACCTGCCAATCTGCCGTACGTGTTGACAGCGTTATCAGACTTATTAAAAAAAGATCAATCACAACTCGCCAAGCAACTGTGGCAAAATAGCTGCGCTGCACTACAAGTCAGCTGGGAGTATCCTATCCCAAACAAATTGAATATAAACCCTGACCAAGATTAACATAAACCATGACAATGACAGCCGATATGACGCCTGATATGACATTAACTGACGCCCAATACCAACGCCGTTTTGCGGGTACCCAAAAACTGTATGGTGCCGCGCAATTTAGTAAGTTTGAGAATCTGCATGCGTATGTGGTGGGCGTGGGCGGGGTGGGCTCTTGGGCAGCTGAGGGACTGGCTCGTACTGGGGTAGGCGAGATGACATTAATTGACATGGATGTGTTAGTGGCTTCCAATGTCAATCGACAATTACCCGCTACCGATAGCAATTTTGGTAAAAGCAAAATTGAAGCCATGGCAGCACGTATCAAAGAAATCAATCCCCATATCAAATTACATTTGATTGACGATTTTTTGAGCAAAGATAACGTACAATTATTAATCCCTAATCGTGCTTTGCAATCACAGCTGAGACAGTCAGGTAAAGAGCTTGTGGTATTAGATTGTGTCGATGATATGAATGCTAAGCTGGCGCTTGCGCTGCATTGCCGATTTAATAAATTAAAGTTAATTATGGCGGGCGGGGCAGGTGGCAAGACGGATCCGACCCAAATTCAGGTGGCAGATCTTAAGGATACTTACCAAGATCCGCTACTGGCTAAAGTCAGACAGCGACTTCGTCAAGATTATGGCATCAATCGTGCGATGAAAGAAAAATTCGGCATTCGTTGTGTTTTTTCGTCACAGCCGCCGATTGTTGATAAGTCTTGTCAAACAGGTGGTTTGCATTGTGGCGGCTATGGATCGGCCGTTGCAGTGACCTCAGTGGTGGGGATGATGTTGGTTGCTGAAGCGTTAAAATAACCTCAGCGTTTAATTTTTATCACGTAGTAGGACGGTGCTAATGAGATGATATCATATCCTATAGCAAACAATGAAAAACAGCGTCTAGCGGTATTGGATGAGTACCATATCATCAAGACGAACAAAGAAGCCGAATTTGAGCGTATTAGTGCTTTGGCTAAGGCATTTTTTGGGACTAAGATTGTCGCTATTACTTTTTTGGATGCTGATATCCAGTTTTTTAAGTCAAGAATTGGTCTAAAAGAACATTCAACCAGCCGTGATGTTGCTTTTTGCAATTACACCAT
Organism: Moraxella sp. CTOTU47724; assembly: GCF_032014955.1. Taxonomy (NCBI): domain Bacteria; kingdom Pseudomonadati; phylum Pseudomonadota; class Gammaproteobacteria; order Moraxellales; family Moraxellaceae; genus Moraxella; species Moraxella sp. CTOTU47724. The sequence continues at coordinate 61,020 of NZ_DALZSV010000004.1, read as the reverse complement.
TACACAAAACGACACCTTTGTCACGCTCGATACTCACCAAGATACCCGATTTAAAAACAATCCTTTGGTTACCGGTTACCCATATATTCGGTTTTATGCTGGCGCACCCATCGTGGTTCACGACAGTCAAGGTAGGGAATTTGCTTTGGGTGCGCTGTGTGTGATTGACGACCAGCCGCATCAAGATTTTGATGCCAATCAACAACGTGTGCTAGCGGATTTGGCGGCGATGGTGAGTGATACCTTAAAATTACGGCAGCAGCGTTACCAAGCTGAGCGCGCTGATGAGGTAAAGACCGCATTTTTGGCCAATATGAGCCATGAAATTCGTACGCCGATGAATGGTATCATAGGCATACTTGAATTGCTTGAGCAGACACCGCTTGATACGCAGCAGCAACACTATATCAAATCGATTAAAACATCCAATGAGCATCTGCTTACCATCGTCAACGACATTTTGGATTTATCCAAAGTAGAATCAGGTAAAATACGTTTTGAGAGTATCCCGGTTGATTTAGCACAGCTATGCCAAGACGTGTATCAATGCTTTTTAGCCACTGCAAAAGACAACAGCGTGGAACTAACCTTCGATTACCCTGATAACTTGCCCAAATATGTCAACACCGATCCGGTGCGGGTGCGACAGATTTTAATCAATCTAGTCAATAACGCCATCAAATTTACCCCAAAACAAGGTAAAGTGAACATTCAAGCCATGAATGGCGGTGATAAGCACCAAATCAAATTCAATGTGATTGATACGGGCGTTGGCATCAAGCCTGAATCATTGGCAGTGATTTTTGATGCCTATAATCAAGCTGATAAGTTTACCCATCGGTTATATGGTGGTACAGGGCTAGGGCTATCTGTGTGCAAAGCGTTAGCAGAAGGGATGGGCGGCACGATTAAGGTAACCAGTGAAAAAAATAAAGGCTCAACCTTTACCCTATCTCTACCAATGATAGCAACTGATGAAATCAGCTATCAGCAGTGGCACCAACGTCATGATGAAACCACAATACAACCGCTAGAACGTCTGCCTGCCCATGTTCTGCTAGCAGAAGACAATGAGCTAAATGCCATGGTCGTGGTCAAAAGCCTAAAAAAATATGGCTATGAAGTCACCCGAGCCAAAGATGGGTTAGAGGCCGTCAATTTTTATAAAGCTGACCCTAGCAAATATCACATCATTTTGATGGATCATCAAATGCCCATCATGGATGGGGTGGAAGCCACCAAAATACTCAAACAGTCGTACAATCAGTTGCCGCCTATTATTGCAGTGACGGCACACGCCATGCATGGGGACAAAGAAGTATATCTTAATGCGGGTATGCAAGATTACTGTACCAAGCCCTATAAGCCTGAAGTGCTTGATGTGATGATTCAGCGCTGGCTGCATCACGTCGCCAACACGGTTTAAGAGATATTAATCACAAAATTTGCTTGCATTTGCGCAAACAATTGCTTACGGTAAAACCCTACCACAGTTTGTGGTAGGGTTTTATTTTTGTTGAAGTATTTTTGCTTTGTCACGGCTAAAAATGGCTTTGGTGACAGTGTTTTATAGAATGAAGAGCTAAAAAAACGCCTATGGGAAATTTTATTTTTTTACAAATTTTGGCAGCTGTCTGTGCCTTGTCCATCATTACCACGCTATTTAACAAGCGGATTTTGGACTTTCCACAAGCCATTGGGGTGCCCATTGTGTCGGCGGTACTGGTTTTTATTTTGCAGTGGAGTGCAAGCCTGCTCAATGGCAACGAGTTTATTACCATCAATATCACCAGTATCCAAAATGCGGTGCGTGATATCGATTTTTACGATTTTTTAATCAATGGGGTGATTTGTTTTATTTTGACGTCATCGGCGCTGACGTTTAAGGTGTCTGATCTCAAAAATTATTGGAAACCGATTGGGATTTTGGCAAGTATCGCATTGGCACTGTGTGCGCTGTTTTTTGCAAGCCTTATGTTTGGCTTTCAGTGGCTTATAGGGGCAAGTATTCCGTTCGCGGTATTGTTGTTATTGGGCGCGGCACTGGGCGCGACTGACCCGATTGGCATCAAAGGCGTGCTTAGCTCTATCAAAGCGCCGCGCCATTTGATGATTAAGCTAGAAGGCGAATCGCTGTTCAATGATGCAGTGTGTATTGCGCTATTTATGACTATTTTGCATGGTCTGCAAGGTGATGGTTTTAGCATCGTGACCACAGTAGAAGTGTTGTTGTATGAAATCGTGGTCGCCGGGGTTATTGGTTGGTTTTTTGGGCAGATGACGCTGCGAATTTTAAGCGGTAAACACGAGATGGAGTCACTGATTTTGACCACAGCATTTTTGGCGTGTGGGTCGTATTTGGTGGCATTGTATGCGCATGCTTCCGCGCCGATTGCTTGTGTGGTCGGGGGCTTGATTGTCGGTAACCGTTGGCACCAGATTTTAGACGAAGGTGAAATCACCTATGTGAATCACTTTTGGCATGCCATTGAGGGGATTATCAATTCATTTTTGTTCACCCTTATCGGTCTGGAGCTATTTATTTTAGAGCTGAATACCTCGTTGATTTTGGGTGGTGTGGTGGCATTTATTTGTCTGCATTTATCCCGTTTTTTGGCAAATTTTGCGTCATTTAGCCTGCTATCTGATGTCCGAAAAACCAGTTATAACGGCAGTTTGACGATTTTATCGTGGGGCGGGGTACGCGGGGCGATTTCTTTGGCGTTGATTTTATCAGTTTCTAACGTCCCAGAATTGCAGCCTTATAGCAGCTTTTTGGTGGGTTACACCTTTATCGTGGTATTGATGTCGGGCGTGGTATGTGGTCTTGGGCTACCTGCGGTGATGAATGCGTTTTATCATAACCCTAACGAACCCACGACAGGTTTTGCAGGGTGGTATCAAAGGCTAGTTAAACGCTTTAATCGCAAAGGCTACCAGTATGTGCTCAGCGAGGATGAGCAGGGCAATGAAGTCATTACCCGTTATCAGCCACCGCCTGTGGTGATTCAAGAGACGCCTAGTAGTGTCGGTATGGCATTGCCACTGCCAAAAGTGATTGATAAAGATGGGCATGATGAATTGGCCAATCCCAATGGTTTTTAACTGTTGCTACCACAAAAAAAGACCTAGCCAATCGCTAGGTCTTTTTTTATACCATTAGATGATTAGATGGCTGCGCGCAAAATCCGCTCAGATACTGCCAAATCATTGCTACGATGTTCACCAAGTTTGACCATATTATGTTCTTCTAATTGGCTCAAAATTGGCGCAATTGCAGACGCATCAAGGTCGGCATCTGACAATCTCACTGGTAAGCCAAGCTCGCGGAAAAAGTTTTCGGTGTTAACAATCGCTTGCTCGATTTTATCCTCGTCGCTTAGATTAGAGTTGCCTTCAGTGATATGCCAAACGTTTTTGGCGTACTGTAGCAGCTTGTCTTTTTTGCTATCTTTGAGCTCACGCATCACCCCAGGCAACACAATGGTCAAGGTGCGGGCGTGGTCAATGCCGTGTAGGGAGGTTAATTCATGCCCAATCATATGGGTGGTCCAGTCTTGTGGTACGCCCGTGCCAATGAGACCATTGAGTGCCATTGTCGCTGTCCACATGATGTTTTTCCGCGTTTCCATGTCGTTAGGGTTGGCTTTGACGGCACGGCCTTCTTCAATCAAGATTTTGAGCAGACTTTCAGAGAAACTATCTTGGACTTTGGCATTGACTGGGTAAGTCAGATACTGCTCCATCACATGCACAAACGCATCGCCTACACCATTCATCACTTGACGCTCAGGTAGCGTTAAGGTTTTGGCAGGGTCAAGAATCGAAAACTGCGGGAATACTAGCGGATTACCAAAAGGCAATTTGGCATGACGCTCACTATGATTGATAACGCCGCCTGAATTCATCTCTGAACCTGTTGCAGGAATGGTGAGTACAGTACCGAGCGGTAGCGCATTTTGAATATCACGGGTATATCCTTTTAATGCTTCCCACGCTTTTTCATGGTCTTTGTCGTCATCTAAGGTGGCAGTCAATGCAACAAATTTGGTGCCATCAAGTACTGAACCACCACCGACAGCGAGCAAAAAATCAATGTTGTTGGCATGTACCATATCGACGGCTTTCATCAAGGTATTAAATTCTGGATTTGGCTCAATGCCGCCAAATTCAAAGATTTCACGCTGTTTACCTTGTAGCGCGGTTTTGACCTCATCGAGTGTGCCGGTTTTTTTGGCAGAGCTGCCGCCATAGGTGATAAGTACACGGGCATTATCAGGGACAAGATTGGCGAGTTCTTTGATTTGACCTTCGCCAAATACGATACGCACAGGGTTGTAATATTGGAAATTATTCATGCCGATCCTTAAGAAATTGTTATTGTTAAAACATTGCCACTTGTAAAAATGCACCATGGCACTTATTAAGTAAACGTTACGCTCAAACACAGCGCTATCATAGAATAAAATAGTGAAAGCAATTGCAATAATTTGTCTAAAACTCGCAAAAGCTTTTTAAAAACAAATGATTTGTAAAACAAATGCTTGCTAAAACGTAGTCTTTGCTCAAGCTTCTAACAGCAGATTAACCTGTGAAAATTATGCTGTGACGAAGTTTGATAGCAACGTATATAAGTCTAAAATCCTTATAAACAAGGATGCTGCAACAATTTTTTTATCAAGTTTGTTATGACTTTTTGTTATAACTTGAAGCTAGCAGCGTCCAATAACTCAACGAAAGATGAATCAACAATCACGAGGAATGTATGTCTTACTCCGCTCTTCTATCACCGATTAACGTGGGCGCGATGCGCTTGCCAAACCGCGTCTTTATGGCGCCATTGACCCGTCTGCGTAGTGCTGATTTGCCAAATGGAACAAAAAATATTGGTGGCTTGCCAACGCCACTCATGGCAACCTATTATACCCAGCGCGCTAGCAGTGGATTGATTATCACAGAAGCCACGGATATCTCAGCCGATGCCAAAGGCTACGCAGGCGCGCCCGGTATTTTTAGTGACGCACAAATTGCAGGCTGGAAAATGATTGCTGATAGCGTACACCAAGCAGGCGGTCATATCGCTATGCAGCTATGGCACACGGGGCTAGTATCGCATTATAGCTTGCGCCCACAAGGTCAGCCGCCTGTATCAGCATCGACCGTGGATTTGGGTGATGCGGTACGCACCTCGTTAAAAGATGACGAAGGCAAAGTATACCGTGTGACTGCCACGCCAGCGCGTGAGATGACCACCGCAGAAATCAAACAAACCGTCGATGATTTTGCCAGCGCCGCGCGTAATGCGATTGAAGCGGGCATGGATGTTATTGAAATCCACGGTGCACATGGGTATTTGATTCATCAATTCTTGTATGAGAGCGTCAACCAACGTAGCGATGAATACGGTGGTAGCTTAGAGAACCGTATGCGCTTTTTGAAAGAAATTTTAACCGCAGTCACTAACGCCATTGGCAGTGATAAAGTGGGTATCCGTATCTCGCCACTGGGTCAATTCAATGGCGTGGATGCCGGTAGCGAAGACGATGCGTTAGCAATCATCAAACTGATTGATAGCTTTAACCTAGCCTATTTACATATTTCTGAGCCAGACTGGGCAGGTGGAAAACCCTTTACCGCAGAATTCCGTCGCCAAATTCGTGATGCTTATCACGGCGTGCTTATCGGTGCTGGTGGCTATACCGCAGAAAAAGCAGACGCGCTGATTCGTGATGGCTTAATTGATGCGGTAGCTTTTGGTCGCAGTTATATCGCAAATCCAGATTTGGTTGAGCGTTTTCACCAGAATGCGCCGCTTAATCAACCAAACCCAGCCACTTTTTATGGTGGCGATCAAGAGGGCTATACGGATTATCCTGCGTTAGCCCAATAATTGTACTAGCAAAAATAATCGTATTAGCGAATATGAAAACCCCGATTGTGTGACGACATGAGCGGGGTTTTTTATTGGGCTAATAACACAAACAAATGTTTTTTACTAAACTTATCTATCATGAAAGGTCTGCATTATGTGACAGTACGCAGTCCATATGGCGACCAACAAGTTGAGTTTTGCGCATATTAATTTAATAAGGATTGTGCTATTAGCCAAAACTTGAAAATACCACCATTAACACCGGTGAGATGATATTGACCAAAAATCCAAAGCTCATGGCAAGCGGTACCACTTCATTTCCCCCTGAGCTTTGGATGACCGGCAAGGTAAAATCCATGGTGGTCACCCCGCCTAAACCCACCGCCGTGGTTGGGTATTTGCGAATCAGCATAGGGATAAACAGTAGCGCCGTGAACTCACGTAACAAATCATTGAGCAATGCCACACTTCCCCAAACGGCGCCATACGCATCAGTCATGATAATTCCCGACAACGAATACCAGCCATAGCCAGAGGATAGCGCTAAGCCTTGGGTAAAGGTCACATCAGGCATTATCAGTGCATACACTAAACCACCGACTGCCACACTGAGACAAAAAATCACACAGGCTTGTACGCCGCGTTTATTGACCAATACCTGCCGCAACGTCATCCCCGAATGCGACAACTGAAAACCCACCAACAAAATCAGCAAAATCAACAAGCCCTTGATGATGCCATCAATCGGCAAATCCGTTATTGGCAATAATTTGCCTAGTACAAAACCCAATACCACACAGCCCAACTGAACGAGACTTCCGGTGATGCTAAAACCTGCTTGGCTATGCTCATGGGGGAGGGCACGTTGCCAAGGATGCAGCCTGTCAAATATCAGCAAACTGATAAAACCTGCCCCTAGGGTACAAATCGCCAATATCGCCACATTGGTGCCAATAAACCCAATCTGCGCCCATAAGTCAGGAATCTGCGACAACGAAAGACCAATAAAGGTTAAAATCACAAACACCAAGTTGGTCAGTAGCTTGTCTACCAGCGGCATGAATCGTTGCGGTAATGGCAGCAAAAACCCGACCACCAAGGGGGTAAGAATCAGAACAAGGGTGATAAAGTTTTCTAACATACCGCGACGCTTCCAAACAGGGTTTAAACACAGGCTAATCGCAATATTTTGCAGTCAGCGCTTGGTTTAAAAAATTAAAAGTCGCTATTGTACCCATAAATGCACCAAGTTGGCGAATATTTGCCATAATGCATGGTTTAAGCATGCAATCAATTGTTTGGTAACACATTTGTAGTATGATTGAACAAATAGTTGTGTAAGATAAGCACATCCAATCATCTTACGCGTTAGATGACTTTATTAGCCGTTAATTTTTTCAATTTGTAGGATTGTTATGAGACATTTTTATTTTGATATTGTCTTTACCACGATTGCGCTGGCAATTGCAGCGTGGTGGGGTTTTTCACATGGTGGCGTTAGCACTATGATGTCGGCGCTGTTTGTCACGCTGATTTTGGCAGTGATGGAGATTTCACTGTCGTTTGATAATGCGGTGGTCAATGCCTCGGTACTCAAAACGTGGGATAAGTTTTGGAAAATGATTTTCTTGACTGTGGGTATGCTCATCGCGGTATTTGGTATGCGTCTGGTATTTCCGATTGTCATCGTCGCGGTGACTGCGGATATGGGCATGATGGATGTCATCAACATGGCACTCAACAACCCGAAAGAATACTCGGCAAAGCTCATTGAGCACCATGCTGAGATTGCCGCATTTGGTGGTATGTTCTTGTTGCTCGTCTTTTTAAACTTCATCTTTGATGAAAAAGAAGTGATGTGGTTTGAATGGCTTGAGCGTAAATTGGCACGATTTGGCAAAGTCGATGCCATGAGCGTGTTTGTGGCATTGGCGTTATTGATGATAGCACTGTTTTGGGTAGATCCAGCGCGTAAAGCCGCGGTATTGACTGCAGGTGTGTTTGGTATTTTGATTTATCTAGCAACCAATGTGTTATCAAGCCTTTTAGAAGGCGCGGACGATGATGATGAATCAACCCCCGATGTGATTGAAGGCAAAGAAGTCGCTGGCGCGATTGCCAAAGGCGGTATCGCAGGTTTCTTGTATCTAGAAGTACTCGATGCGTCGTTTAGTTTTGATGGGGTGATTGGTGCGTTTGCCATTACCAATGACGTGATTATCATCATGCTCGGTTTGGCAATTGGTGCGATGTTTGTGCGATCCATGACCATTTTCTTGGTAGAAAAAGGCACGCTTGATGAGTTTGTTTATCTAGAGCATGGCGCGCATTATGCGATTGGCGCGTTGGCGGTCATCATGCTATTGGCAACTGTGCATATCGAAGTGCCAGAAATCGTGACGGGTTTGATTGGGATTGCCTTTATCGTATGGGCAGTGATTAACTCTATCAGTTACCGTAAACGCGAAGAAGCCTTGGCGAAACACTAAAAGACGCTAAAAGACAGGGGCTCATGCCTAACCGTAGCGGTATGTAGGATGTTGACTTGAGCTTAATATCCCTTAAGCTTTTGACACATAAATATAACAGCTTAATGTAGCCGAATGGTGGACAAATTCTACCACCAAAGGTATAGTTAAAACGTGAGTTTCGGCTCACGTTTTGTTTTTTTAGGCGATTTTTTACGGTGTTTGAGTCTTTTATTCTGGGCGCGCTTTTGTTCTAGGCACTTGTAGTCTGAGCTTGAAAGGCGCAGCGCATGACAACGGACATCGATTTTCTTATTTGATTTCAAAAATTTATTACAAAGGATAAAACAATGGCAATTAGCTTAACCAAAGGTGGTAATGTTAATTTATCAAAGGAAGCACCGAATTTAACCAACATGGCCGTTGGTCTTGGCTGGAACCCACGTGCCACTGACGGGCAAGCCTTTGACTTAGACGCGGTCGCGTTTTTGGTCAATGAATCGGGTAAAGTACGAACAGATGCAGATTTTATTTTCTTTAACAACCTAAAATCATCCGATGGCTCAGTAGAGCATACGGGTGATAACCGCACCGGTGAAGGCGATGGCGATGATGAAGTCATCAAAGTAGATTTGTCTAAAGTCCCAGCTGATGTAAGCAAAGTGGTATTTTGTGCGGTGATTTATGAGGGTCAAGCGCGTAACCAAAACTTTGGTCAAGTAGCAAACGCTTATATTCGCATCGTGAATACCCAAGGCGGCACCGAAGTGGCTCGTTATGATTTGTCAGAAGACAGCAGCACCGAGACGGCGATGATTTTCGGTGAACTTTATAAGAACAATGGCGAGTGGAAATTCCGCGCGGTTGGACAAGGTTTTGCTGGCGGTTTAGGGCCATTGGCTGCGTCATATGGCGTTGCTGTTTAGTTTTTTGGCTAAAATTTTTTAACATTTTTTTAACAATGGGGTGGCATCGGCTTGCCCCTTTTTTTCAGCCTGAGCGCTTTTTTCAGCCTAAGGACTTTTTCAAACTTAGCTACTTTTATTATCATTTTTGCCAGTTATTTTATAAGGATACATTAACCTATGGCAGCGACGTTTAGTATGATTGGGACGATTGAGCCATTTTTGCATTGTAATCTCAAAAAAGGCGATTCGATTTATTGCGAATCCAATGCCATGGTCATGATGGAGTCAAATCTTGAGCTTAAAGGTCAGATGCGTGGCGGCATCATGCAAGCTTTGATGCGCCGATTTGCCAATGACGAGTCGATTTTTCAACAGCAAATTGAAGCGGTCAATGGTGAGGGTGACTGCTTACTTGCGCCCACACTTGATGGTGATATGCAAATTTTAGACGTCGGTGCCAATCAGTATACGCTCAGTGACGGTGCCTTTGTGGCAGCGACCAATGGCGTTGATTTGCGTGCCAATATACAGCGCAATTTAGGCGGCGCTATATTTGGCGATACGGGGGGCTTTATGGTCATGCAAACGCAAGGCCAAGGTCAGCTCGTGGTATCTGGGTTTGGTTCTTTGTTTGAGATTGATGTCACGCCTGATAAAGATGTGATTATTGATAATGGTCACGTGGTATGCTGGGATAGCCGACTGCAATATAGCCTGTCAATGGCGACCAGCCAGAAAAAAGGCTTTTTGGGCAATATCATCAATTCAGTCACGAGTGGCGAAGGCATGGTACTAAAGTTCTCAGGTCAGGGCAAAGTAGTGATTTGCTCGCGCAACCGTGATACTTACCAAGGCTGGATTCAAAGTTTACTGGGGTCAAACTCAGGCGGACGCGGTGGCAATGAAGGTATTTTGGGCGGTTTGTTATAATCAATTTGTGCTAAACCGTTATTAACCTCTTAAAACATAGCTTAAAACATAGCTAGATAGAATAGTAAAAACATAAAATAAGGAAACCAACATGGCAGTGAATTTATCGAAAGGTCAAAAAATCTCGTTAGAAAAAGAAGCAGGTGGCGCACTCAGTCAAATCAAAATGGGTCTGGGTTGGGATGTCGGTGCTGCGCCGCAAAAATCAGGTGGATTTTTGGGTGGCTTGTTCGGTGGTGGTGGCAGCGCAGGCGGCAGCATTGACTTGGATGCGTCGTGTATCATGCTTGATGCCAACAAACAAATGGTGGATGCGATTTGGTTTGGACAATTGCAGTCAAAAGACAGTAGCATACAACACACAGGCGATAATCGCACTGGTGCTGGTGATGGCGATGACGAAGTGATTAATGTTAATTTATCTCGTATCCCTGACCATGTGCAAGCCTTGGTTTTTACTGTCAATAGCTTTACGGGTCAAACTTTTGCCACGGTCAATAATGCGTTTTGTCGTTTGGTGAATGCTAGTAATAACAGTGAAGTTGCCCGTTATGATTTGTCAGCCCAAGGCAGTCATACAGCGCTGATTTTGGCAAAAATTTATCGTCATAACGGTGAGTGGAAAATGCATGCCATTGGTGAAACCGCGTCAGGTCGTACCTTTCATGATTTAATGCCTGCGATTTTACCGCACGTGTAACTGCGCTTTTTGATGTTAAGCAATAATGCGCAGCCATAAAGAAAGCCCTGTGATACGCAGGGTTTTTTATTTTGACAGCTATTTTTGATAAGTTTGTGTGGATTTTGCGTTGGTGGGTTTTGCATACGGTGTGGGTTTGCTAAAATAGCGGCGATTTAGTTTTTGCAGCGTTTAATTTTAAATCACTTTCTTACAATCAGTTTTTCAAAGTCGCTTTTTTTACAGTCACTTTTTTAAAATCACTTTAGCGACTCAAACAATTTTATGATAACAACTTACCGCTACAAAGGAATCCAACACCATGCCATTTAATCGTTTACAGCCGATGTTGATAGCAAGCTTGCTGCCGCTGCTGGTTTTTACTTGGTTTAGCCGTGACTACATTGGGCAGATTGATTTTTGGTTGTTGTGGTTGGTGGCGATGACCTTGGTCGGCTTGCCATTAGTGTTTGCAGAGATTGGTTTGGCGCATCGTAGTGGTACCTCTCCGCTGGTCGGTCTGCCCATGTTGACCCGTGAAGCTGACGTGTCAACGGTTTGGCGCGGGTTTGGTTGGCTGACTATTGTGCTGCTGCTGGCGGTCGTGGGGCATTTACTGGCAAGTAGTGGCGAGATTATCCATCCGCTAGTAAGCAATATTGCTTTGCCTGCCTTGCTAGCCATCATGGTGCTGATAGTAATTGGTTTGAGTTTTATCAAGCATTTGGCAGGTTGGTTGGCGGTCGGTTTTGCTGTTGCCGCGTTGGTTGTCAATGTCATGCAGGGTGGGTTTGTGGCGTGGCAGATGACAGCCACGTCCTTGACGGAGTGGGCAGGGGCGGTCGTGTTGGCGCTAGTCTGTGTTGGCGCAGGTACAGGACTATACTGGCATGCGCGCACCCACCAAATGCTCACAATGAGCAACACGGCTGCCGATGACGCACGCGAATCCGCGAGTCGCTATGTATTACCGGTGTGGAGTTTTCAGTTATTAGCGGGTGCGCTGATTGCCATAACTTTATCGCCAAACAGCGCGATGGCGGCAGTGCTGAATGCATTGGCGATGCTGGCAGGGGCAGCGTATTTACTGCATATCTTGACCCATCAAGTGTCACTACGCTTGCAACAACAGCAATTTAATTTTTTGGCATTGGTGGTATTGGCAGTGCTTAGTCTTGCGCTAGCCATGGTACCAACTGCTTGGCTCAATCAGCTGATTATCGTGATAAGTTTAGTCACGGCGGTATGGCTAGCCGTATTTGCAGGCTGGCAAATGAAAATCAGCCATTTGCGCAAATCATTGAATTTTAGCTCAGAAGGCTTATATAACCTTTGGCGCATTGCGGTGCGTATTATTGTGCCATTGGCGGTGATTTTGGCGATGGTGGGGTGGGTGCTAGGATTGGCAAAATGATTACTGTAGATATAGCCTTTGCGCCCGATAGCCAAACACAATTGCGGTTAACCCTGCAACTTGCCGATAATAGCCGGGTGATTGATGCAGTCAATGCCACAGGCTGGCAACAGCAGTATCCGCAGATTTTTAGCTATAGTGTCGGTGTGTTTTCCCATAAACTAGACTGGCAAAGTGCTATCAACACAGGCGATAGAATCGAAATCTATCGCCCTTTGACCATCGACCCGCAAAACAAACGCAAATTACTGTCTAAAAAATTTAACCGATAAAGGTGTGACCCAGTATTCCAGTATTATTGTGTAGCGCACAAAAAAAGCCAATCACAGCATCACGGCTATGATTGGCTTTTTTTAGTCAAAAAAGCTTACTGAGTTACCGCTGGGCGCTCAATGCTGGTGACAATACCATTTTGGTCAAAATAAATTTTGGCGTATTGTTGGGCGTTATGAATCGCCGGCTTGTTGGCGCGTTTGGCGTTAGTACCTGGCGTAAAATCATACAGGTAATCCCAACGTACCGGATTTAGGGTGTCTCTAAAGGTTGGGCTACCTAATATATATAGCACTTGATTGGCATTCATACCCACTTGCACTTGGCTTAATTTGTCTTCATGAATCGGCTTGCCTTGTGGGATATCGATTTTGTACACGCTAAACCATGAGCAACCTGGTAATACGGTGACGCTGCTAATTACGGCAACCAAAGGCAGGACTGCCAGTTTTTTTGATAGTGTTGTGATAGATGTCATTTGTCAAACCGCTTTGAGATGGTGAACGATAAAATTTACGACTTATCATACGTGATTTGGGTTTTTTTGCCTACCTATTGACCGCAAAATTTAAATTATTTTACATACAGTTAATGTTTGGGTGTAAAACGCCGCGGTGGTTTGGTATTTGGCGTTCTGGTGGTTGGCGTACTTTGTCTTTAGCCTGCATTCGCCCTTTATTTGTCAACGGGCGCTTTTGCCAGTGATGTCACGTTTTTTTACTGTGGGATTTTATCGAATTTGTTATTATAGTTATAATTTTTAGTTTATAAGCGACACCTGATAGGTGCGAGGATTTTTATGTCGTCTTTTACCAACCAAGATTTGCGTCGTGCCGGTTTGAAAGTCACGTTACCGCGTTTGAAAATTTTAGAATTGCTAGAAAAAGCCGAATCCCATCATATGAGCGCAGAAGATGTGTATAAAGCCTTGATGGAGCACGGCGAAGACGTGGGGCTTGCGACTGTTTACCGTGTGCTAACCCAGTTTGAACAAGCGGGAATTGTCGAGCGTCACAATTTTGAAAACAACTTGTCAGTGTTTGAAATCGCCAAAGATGAGCACCATGACCACTTGGTATGTGACCAATGCGGCAAAATCATTGAATTTCACAATGAAGAAATCGAAGCGCTGCAAGAAAAAGTCGCCAAAGACTTTGGCTTTACCCTAGCAGGGCACTCGCTGGTACTATATGGAATTTGTGATAATAAAGACTGCCAAAATTCGATAAAGCGCTAATGTCTTGGTGGGTTGATGCCTGAATCGGTTAAAAAATCTCACGTGCAAAAATCACTCACAAAAATTAATTAAAAACTTCAGTTAAAAAAAGCGGCTAGATAAATTTTATTTAGCCGCTTTTTTCGTCCGTTGTCCGTTGTTTATTTTCTATTATTTATTGAACGCTATGATGCGGTTTTAATTCTGATAGCTTAAAGCCAGTGATTAATAGCGCTGCGCCATACACCACAGCGCCCACCACACACAACGCCAATAGCGCAATAATACGAACACCTTGATGCGCAGTAACGGGGAAAAAATGAATACCAGCGGCAAGTGCCAACCCCATTGCCCCATTTGCCATGGCAAAGATAACCGCTAATCGTCGCCAAGCCGCACCAAACCGATAAATACCCTGGGTATGTAAATAAAAATATAACAGCGCCGCATTGATAAAAGACGCCAGTGTATTGGCAAGTCCTAGCCCGGCATGGGGCGCGATTTGCCACTTTTTAAATAACTCAGCCAGTATTAGGCTTAGCACGACATTGGCAATCACGCTAATCACACCGACTTTGACAGGGGTGCGACTGTCATGACGGGCAAAAAAAGCCGGGGCAAATATTTTAATGAGCATAAATGCCAAAATCCCACCTGATAAGCACTGTAGCGCAAGCCCACTCATCATGGCATCTTGCCGCACAAACTCTCCATGTTCAAACAGGGATATCATAAACACATTACTAATCATGCCAAGCGCGATGGATGCAGGTACGCCGACCAACACCGTCAATCGCGTCGCCCAATCTAGGGTGTGTCCAAATTGTTGATGGTCATCGCTTGCGATACTTTTGGATAGACTGGGCAAAATCACCGTGCCAATCGCCACCCCAATCAGACCTAGCGGCAACTCACTCATCCGCTCGGCGGTATACAGCCAAGAGACCGAGCCATCAACCATGGTTGAAGCCAGTACCGTGTTGACCAGCATATTGATTTGGGTAACCGATACCCCAAACAGCGCAGGGAGCATGAGTTTTAAAATCCGTCGCACGCCAGGATGACGAAAGCTAACCTTTGGCATCACGAGCAGCTGATGGCTATGCAATTGCGGCAATTGAATCAATAGCTGCAGCAAACCTGCCACTGCAACTGCATAACCGACCGCCAAAATTGGCTTGGCAAGCAGCGGCGCTACCCAAATCGCGCCCACAATCATACACACATTTAAAATCACCGGTGCAAAGGCAGGCAAGGCAAACCGCCCCACGCTTTGCAAAATACTACTAGCAAAGGCGGTCATGGCGATAAATAACAAATAAGGAAAAGTGATACGAAGCATCTCAACTGCGGTTGTAAATTTGCTAGGCTCATGCAGATAACCGACCGCAAACACAGCAATCACAGCAGGCGCAAAGATGACTATCACGGCGGTTAAGCCTGATAAAATCAACAATAACGTACCTGCCACCCGACTGATAAGAATTTGAATGCCGAGCAAGGCTTTTTTGCTATCGGTCGTGTCGTTATCTTGGGCTTGGTGTTGATAATCGGATAGTACAGGGACAAAAGCTTGGGCAAAAGCGCCTTCAGCGAACAGCCGCCGCAAAAAATTGGGCAATTTGAAGGCCACCAAAAACGCATCCATCATGCCGCCCGTACCAAACACGCTCATCAATACCATGTCGCGTATCATCCCCAAGATGCGTGACAACATGGTAAAAAAGCTAATAATCGCGGTGGATTTGATAAGTTTTGACATGAAAGAATCGCTACAAGTTTTGCCGAGAAATGGGTGTAATGATGGGATTTTTTAGTTTGATTGGGGTGCTGTTATTTTGCAAAAATGTTATCTTTCAAAATCGTTATTTTACAAAATCGTTATCCTAAAAAATTGCCATACAATAAATTTTCGAAAGTCATCTAACGGCATTTAATGGTTGATTTCACTTTTATTGACCATGTTTCTATTGACCATGTTTCTTAATTTCACCCAATCAAAATGCAGCCCCGGGTCGGATTTGCGACCGCGCGCGATATCGCTGTGACCGGCTAGATGATTGATGGTTTTGGGATAAGCTTGATAAATCGCGGCAATCACGTCACTTAAAGCTTGGTATTGCCTGTCATCAAACTCGCTATAATCATCACCTTCTAGCTCAATCCCAATCGAATAGTCATTGCAGTTTGGCACGCCCAAATAACTAGATTTGCCAGCATGCCAAGCACGCTCATCAAAGCTCACAAACTGCGTGACGCTGCCATCACGCTCAATAAACAAATGCGCGGAGACCTGCTGCTGATAGATGGTTGCAAAATACGGATGGGCTTTGGGGTCTAACTGATTTTGGAAAAATGCACGAACAAAATGCTCGCCTTGGTCATTTTTTAGACCAAATTCACTGGGCGGCAAGCTGATGTTATGAATCACAATCAGATGAATATCGTTAGGGTTGGGGCGTTGTCCAAAATTCGGTGACGCCACAAACTCGCATGGGCTTAATAAACCCTGCTCAATGCTAAATCCCGACATAACCATACCCCGCCCAATCATCAAAATGGTGTTTAAAATAGTTGGTAAAACGCTACTCAATGCTGTGGCTAATTTAGCATAAAATTGGTCTTATCTTCACCTTAACCGAAAGACACAGTTAAAAAAAAGCAATTTTGCAAAAAAATGGTATGCTATCGCTAAGCTGACAACAAGGGTAGGACATCTGATGGATACGATTATAGCGGCGTTGATACTGGCAGTGGTGGGAGCGCTTTATAAAATTTTTGTCCAACAAAAAGCAATTACCCGACTTGAATCCAAGCTCGACAACCTGCAAAAACAACTCGCTGACGTCATGGCAACCGTGTATATCCTTAGCAGCGAGGCAAAGCCATCATCTACGCAGCAATCGGCAAGCGATATTCGCCAAAATCAGCCTGTCACTGAACCTGTTACTGACCCCATCACGCAGCCCATCAGTCAAGCTCCCGTCTCAGCGCCCCTCCCAGCGGCTGAATCTTTGCCAATGGCGAATACGCTTGACGCGGTTAGTTCAGCTCCGTCAACGGCAACACAGCCGTCAGTGAATGACGCAGCCCAACCGCATAAACCTAGCGTATCACAGCCATCATCTCCTTCTTTAAAAAATGATGAAAGCGCTACCAATATTGTGACATCGCTTTGGGCAAGTGCCACCCAATGGTTTTTTGGGGAGAACTTGGTGGTGCGTGTCGGGGCACTGGTGTTGCTAGTGGGCGTGGTGCTATTACTCAAACTTGCCAGCCAATATATTGAGGTATCGATGCCCGTGCGCATGGCGCTGGTAGCGTTAGGTGGCTTGGTGATAACGGCAGTCGGCTATCGCACTACTGCCAAAAAACGCAGTTATGGGTTGACTTTGCAAGGCGTCGGCTTTGCGGTGATTTATTTGACGGTGTTTGCGAGTTTTAAATTGTATGGACTACTACCATCAACCTTAACCTTCGGCGTGCTTGCATTACTGGCAGGGTTAACAGTGATGTTTTCGGTGTGGCAAAATGCGCTGCCGCTTGCGGTCTTGGCATTCGGTGGGGCGTTTTTTGCGCCGATACTGGTCAGCCGACCTGACGGTAGTGTGGTGATGTTATTTAGTTATTATTTATTACTCAATATAGCGGTTGCGGTGATTGCCCATTATCGCACTTGGAAATTGCTCAATGCGCTCAGCCTAGCAGTGACCTTTGGGCTTGCTTATGTGTGGGGATTTCGTGCATTTAGTGCCAATAGTGCAGGCTGGCTGTCATTACGCTGGCAACTGCTGGGGTTATTGGTTGGGCACATGGCGCTGTATTTGTTTATTGCAGTTAGATACTCTCAGCAGGTCGTGAGCTATAACCAAACGCTGCTACAAATGAACAGGGGGTTAGCCAAACGCCCGATTCTATCGATAGATTCAGGCTTGTTGTTTGGTACAGCGTTACTAGGGTTTGGGCTGATGGCAAGCTTGCTCAATGATTTGCCTTATCATCTGGCCTTTGCGAGCAGTGCGTTATCGGCTATTTATTTGAATTTAGGACTGTGGCTGCTCAAACATCATCGCCGTAGCATCGCAGGCGACCCACAAGCCAACAACCAATTTGATAACAGCTTTGAGCTACTTATTGAAGCCAGCCTTGCACTCGGCTGTGGGTTTTTGGCTTTGGTGATACCACTGGCGCTATCAGCCAAATGGATTAGTATCGGTTGGGCAGTGCAAGGTGCTGCATTGGTGTGGCTCGGTGCGCGTACCCAAAGACGCTGGACGGTATATTTTGGGTTGGCATTGCAAGGCTTTAGTATCGTGTTATTGGTGGGCTTTGATACCCTCATGCGACATTGGTATGGGCTACTGGATCAATTATCTATTCCCCACCAAATGTCTATAGTGGCTGCTTCATCCACCTTGCCACTGACCGTATTGACAGCGTGTGTGCTGCTGTCTGCTTTTATTTTGCGTCATGGTAGGGGCAATATCGCGGCAGCCACACCCCAAACGGCAGCCACACTCCAAGCTAAAGCCCAGCCTCAAACTCAGCCTCAAACTCAACCTGAGGCAGTCAAAACGACGTATAAACGGGTTCAACAAATTGCTGATAATGCCAGTCACAGCTTTGTTGCCACCGCGCTTGTGGTTGTTGGGTTTGTGCTGTATCTGTCGGCGATTTTATCCGCTGCCCCCTTTTGGAACAACGATGGCAAAACCACCACTATCAAACTTGCCGTGGCTATGGCGGTATTTTTAATTGTGGGACAACTGATGCATCAGCGTTTTGTTTGGCGCAGTATGCGTAAGGTGAGCCGCTTGATTTTACCGTTTGCAATGATAAGTTGGGTGCTAGTCTGTCTCACCCATGTTAAGGTCGAGACGGTTGTAGACCTAAACGATTATCACATCAAAGCATTTAGCGGGTTGGGGCGTTATTTGCTCGCTATGCTCGGCTGTTTAGCCATCGCAAAATTGCTAGGCGCGTGGCTGCTTAGTCGCTGGTACCGCGACCGACTCGATACAAGATTTGACGCGCTCGTTTGGTTTTTGGTACTGATTGCCATGCTAACTTGGATGCTGCAACAAGTGCCATTTAACTATTGGCAGCATGCCCAAGAGCTTCGAGCCATTATCACTATTTTACCGACCGTGCTGGCTGTGCTGGGGCTGATGAGTTTGTTGTTGCTGCCAAAACTTCAGGCGATTGGTGGTCGTTTGCTTGGTTGGTTAGAGGTTGATTGGCTACTTAAACACAGTGCTTATATTTTGCTACCGATGACCTTTATTTGGAGTTTGTCTGCCAATTTCTCGTTAGACGGTCAGCTATTGGGCGTTTATCTGCCCCTGCTCAATCCGCTGGATTTGACCTTAATCAGCATTTTACTGTACCAATCTTATGTGGCACTCAAAGTTGATAGCAACTATCGTACTATCGTTTTGGTGGTTTGCGGTCTAGGGGCATTTTTGACGGTCAGCAGTATGTTGGTGCGTGGGTTTGCCAGCGTTTGGGGCACACCGACGTGGGAAAATGGTGCTTGGTCAGTCAGTATGGTACAGACGGGGCTGACTATCTTATGGACCGTCATTGCGATGGTATTGATGTTCTTGGCAAACAAAAAAGCCATTCGCTTGGTATGGTTTGCCGGTATCGCATTATTAACCATGGTGGTTGCCAAGTTGGTATTGATTGATATGTCTAATACCAGTGCGGTACTGCGTGTGGTGTCTTTTATCGGGGCAGGCTTGTTGATGCTAGTCATTGGTTATCTTGCACCCTTACCGCCCAAAGTAGGTAAACCCAAATCAGATAAACTTAAGCTAGACAAACCCAATGCAGACAAAAAAAGCTAGGTAAACCCCTGCTAAAGCTCGTGAATAACGTAGATTATTTTGCGTATTTACGGCAGGCGGGATTAGCTAAATGCACAAAGACTTGCTGCCTAATTGTCTTTAAATTGTAACATCTGGCTGGAATTTATCCAAAATATCGGTTCTCTTGTTAGTGGTTTGTAGCACGGTATAGAAGTTTTGAGTGGGTATTGTTAATATCCTTATAGGGCAAAGTTTTATGTTAACCAAATTATAAATCTAATTACTATCAATAAGTTAGAATGCTATTTATTATTTTCTAACATAAAAATTTAAGGTTGATACTGTCTAATGATGCTAACCATGTGATGTTAGGATTTCCAAATTTTTAGATTAGTTATGACTGACGGCTTTATGTCGATAACCCAAACACACGCTACGCTGTTTTTTGGTTAAGTCTAATTGGTCTGAGTTTTTGTCAATGTCAATCGAAATTGTTTAGCTTGTAAAGCCATATCAATTATATAGGAGCTATGAATTCTATAGTAACTATAAATTAAAAATGAAGTAAAAATGAAAAAAAATAAGCACTGTCACGTGAGATTAGCCAAACACCGCGCCTGTATTTTATCGGCAACTTTAGTTTCGCCGCTATTGTTAGTAGCTATCATTTACACGCAAGCAGATGCCCAAAACCCTACGCAAACGGCATCCGTCACTGTTGCCTCGCAAAAAGCCACCACGACCACGGTAGCGCCCGCCATCGTTGACAAGTCAGAGCAAGCGCATGACACTGACAATATCAGCTATGGCTTTGAGGCATTGCAAAATAGCTTTGCAATCGACATTGATTTACCGGGAGAAAATCAAGCGGACAACCCCAACAGCGCCCAACTGGTAAAATTTTCGTCGTTAACGCCCAGTTTGTTAGCTTTAATCATGCAGCAAAATGGCGTAAGTATTAGTGATAAACAAAATTATCGCTTGATTGATGCCAAAGGTCATATTATGCCGATGGCGATTCGCCCTGTCAGCAAACAATCATCCGTCAATCAAGTATTGCAAGTAGTTAGCGTAGAGACCGATAACCCCAATGCGGTGGAAAAATTACGCCATGCGTTGACCGTACAGCTTGATAACCCAGACAACCAACAATCAATTAATATTGACCTTAGCAATTTACCTTCAAACCCAGTTGCCGCTGTTACCAATAACCCGGTCAGAACTTGGTGGTTAACCAATCCCAACTTTGCCAAAAACCAATCTAATTTATCAACCGAGCAAGCAGTCAATCTTTGGCTAAAATTTTTACCCGTGAATTCAGCCCAGCCCAGCAAGCGCCCACTGCAACTGCAAATTTATGGCAGTGATGACTTACAAAGCTGGCAGATGGTCAGCCAAACGGTGGTCAGCCCCTTTAGCCCTAGCCAACGTGGTCAACCTAGCCAGCCTGCCCAACATAGCCAAATGGTAGCGCCGCAAGCTGACGGTACTAATCAGCCGATAGCGACAGGCAATGCTATTGCCATCGAGCCGCAGCAAGCCAATTATCGGTATTGGCAAGTGGTGGCAAATCAGCCTATCAATCTTGAGGCAGCCAGTTTAAATCGCATGGTGAGTGAGGCAAGTTTCTTCTTGACCCGCGCCAGTTTTTCAAAAGTCAAAGATGACACCAACCAATGGCGGCTTAGCCTTGCTCAGCCTATGTTGACCACAGGGGTGAGTTTTTTTGTCCCCGAAAATCAGCTGTGGCAAGTGAGCATCAAGGTACCTGAGCAAGAAGCCAATCAATTGGCTAAAATCAACAAAACCGCTAATGTAAGTAATGATAAAATTTTAGCCAATTCACAAATTGATAAAAACCATACCACGGTCAGTTGGCAACCGACGTTGACCAAATCGCTGCAATTGGGCGGTCAAATGCAGCAAGATGATTTGCCGGTCAATCTGTTAACGCCCATGTATGAGATGTATTTTTTAGCACAAGGCACAGCGCCTTATCGACTGGTGATTAACGAGCCACGCGTATTACAACAACCCAATATCACGCTATCCAACCAACAACTTACCAGCCTCGGCAACACCGTTGAAGGACAAATGCAAAATATCGAGGCATTGAACAACCCCAACGCGTCGTTTGAACGCTACAAAACATGGGCACTATGGGGTGTACTCGCCGCAATTATAGCGGCTTTGGCGTTGATTGCCCTGCGTTTATATCAACAAACTACTACCCAAGCCCCCAAAGAATAGGCGATAATACAATCGAACATACTTCATCGAAAATGCCCCATCGACAATAAGGGATTATTTGCATGTCTGCTGCTAGCCCAACCATTAGTGACACCTCGGTCACCACCCCGCACATCAGCTCACTACTACGTATTGAAATCGCCAAACAAGTCGCACTTGCGCTGCAAGAAGACATCGCCACTGGGGATATTAATGCCCAATTAATACCCGAAACACAGCGCGATACGGCAACCATTATTTGTCGTGAACCGATGGTAGTCGCGGGCAAGGCATGGGTGGATGAAGTATTTCGCCAGCTTGACCCCAATATGCAGCTTGATTGGGCAGTCAAAGATGGTGACGCTGTGGCAGCCAATCAAGTTTTGGTGACGCTCATCGGTAACACCCGGGCGCTACTGACGGGTGAGCGTACCGCGCTCAATTTTTTACAGACTTTATCATCTACTGCCACTGTGGTTGCCAACCATGTGGCGGTCATCGCAGAACTACCGACCAAATTGTTAGACACCCGTAAAACCCTCCCAATGCTACGCCATGCGCAAAAATACGCCATGCTGTGTGGCGGCGGCAATAATCACCGTATCGGGCTATACGATGCCTTTTTAATAAAAGAAAACCACATCATGGCGTGTGGCGGTATCGCCCAAGCAGTCAGTCAGGCGCGTCAGATTGCCAATAAGCCAGTGGAAGTTGAAGTGGAAAATTTTGATGAGTTGCATCAAGCCATCGCTGCCAATGCTGATATCGTGATGCTCGATAATTTTACCATTGAAGATACCCAAAAAGCGGTCGAGCTGGTTGCTAGTCTTGGCAAGCCTTGCCAGCTTGAAGCTTCAGGTGATATTAGCCTTACCAATCTACGCCAAGTGGCAGAAACAGGGGTGGATTTTATCTCAATGGGTGCGTTGACGAAGCATATCAAAGCCATTGATTTATCGATGCGTTTTCAACAATAAATCGGTTAAAAATACATCGATTAAAAATAGTCGGCTTTTTTAATGCCATTCACGATAGGTCATAGCATGATGCAAACCATTTTAATGATTGGACTGGGCAAAATTGGTTTACCAGTTGCTAAGCAATTAGCGCTGCAGGGGCATTGCGTGATTGGTGTTAGCCGCTCCACGCCGACAGATTTGGTTTTCTGCAGCCCCAGAACACCCAAGCTACCGCCCGATAATGACCATCTATATCAGGAAAATCTACATTTTGTTGCCAGTGATGCGCGCACGTTAGACGTTGCGCAGCTAAGTCAATGGACCAGCCAAATTAGCCAAATCTGTATCATTGTCAGTCCAGATACCCTGTCGCTACAAGGCTACCGTGACAGTTATTATGCGATTGCCGAGCATGTGGTGCGATTGGGTGACCATCTGCCAAACCTCAAACGTGTGGTATTTATTTCTTCGACAGGCGTTTACGGACAAAACGCGGGCGAAATCATTGATATCGATACCCCTGTGTTCGCGCCAGCGAGCGCCACTTCTCAAGTGATTTTGCAAACTGAGCAGTTGTTGCAGCAGCACTTTGAAGATAAGAGCGTCATCATTCGCCCAAGTGGGATTTATGGGCAGTCACGGCTACGTCTACTGACCATGGCAAGACAGTTAGCAGCGCAGTCGACAAATACGGCGAGCGATTATCCGAGTAACACATGGACTAATCGTATTATGGATACAGATTTAGTCAGCATCATTGTCACTGTCATCAATGCGGGTCAAACCGTGCCAGTTTACTTGGCGACAGATAACGCGCCAGTCCCGCTCTATACTGTGCTAAACTATTTGGCGACTGCACAGGGCTTGAGCTTATCGCTGCCCTGTATGGAGCCAACAACGGGCAAACGCATTATCACTAACTTGCCAGCTACTTGGCTCAACTACCCAGATTGGCAGTCAGGCTATCAGTATATTTTGTCGAGTTTAGGCGAATAGTGATGGGTGGTGGGTTTCAACAAAAATTTTTCAGCATTTACCTATCAGTGATTTTATAGCCGTGTATGCCATGACTTATTCCAACACCGAGCGCCACGCCGCAAAAAACCAAGTTGTTAAAGACAAACACCAGCTACGCCATCCCAATGTGATGACAGAAACAGAAAGATTGGCTTTACCCGATCCTTGTCGCCCGATTGATAAGCGCGTCATACCTGCGCGTCATACCATTGACGTCTATATGCAAAAACCGCTTTCATTGCCAGTGGCGGATACCAACAACATCACCGCTAGTGTAAAAGACGTTGCCAAGCCATACCGAATGAAGGGCAGCACAACAAAAACCCTTAAAAAAATTCCGCAAAGTCATCAATCTGACATGCTAGAGCAGTTACTATCTGAGCAAAGCATTGAGATGCGGCACTTTATCCAGCAGCAGCAACAGCAGGCAAATAGCAGCCAAAGCAAACACCCATCATTGCATTTACCGCTGTCTTTGTTGCCGCAGCTCGTCAATGACAGCAGTGTTTCACTGATGAAAGAGGTGATGGGTCAATACCCACATTTAGCGAGTATGAATACGCTTACAACATCCTTGTCACAGCAGACAGTGCAAAATCTCTGCGCACATCAAGCCAACGATGCCCCCAGCACACAGTCTGACGCCACCTATAACCAAGCGCTACTTAATATCGAAACCAAACTGTATCTGATGGGACAAATGTACCATATTATGCTTTGTGTGTTTTTGCTATGCCAATGCAAATCACGCAAATCACTCAACCCACAAATCACCTTGCAAGACTTGGCTGATGCTATCAATCAATACATCGAGGCGCATCGCACCCAATTGCATTTTTTGACCCGGCATAACGATTTATATATCGAGCCGACGCATGTTGAGCTCGCTGCCCTTGCCATGGATTGGCAAGTGGGTAAGCAAACAGCCATCAGCAAACGTACTATTACCATTAGCTCGCAAAACCCAATCACAGGCGGCTAATATTATTTTTTAACTTGTTCTTTTTTGGAGTGGCGTATGTCGCAATTATCTCAGGACCAATCATCTCAAGCCCAATCATCTCATTCACCACAGTTTATTCCCCAGCATTTTATTGAGGTGGCACTCAAAAACAATGTATTAAAATTTGGCGAATTTACCCTAAAATCAGGTCGTATAAGTCCGTATTTTTTTAATGCAGGTTTGTTATCAACAGGTGAGCTATTGTCGGTGTTGGCAAATGGGTATGCGGATGCCCTTGCCAAGCAGCTACAATCTACCGAAAGTAGCGATTTGGTGATTTTTGGGGCAGCATATAAAGGTATTCCGTTTGTGGCGGCGACCGCGCAAGCACTGTGGAACAATCACCAAATCAATGCCGATTGGGGCTACAACCGCAAAGAAGCCAAAGACCACGGGGAAGGCGGTATGCTGGTTGGAGCCGATCTCAAAGGCAAATCGGTTTGGGTGATTGATGATGTGATGACCGCAGGTACGGCGATGCGCGAAGTCGTTGCGCTATTAGAAAAATCAGAGGCCAAAGTCGCGGGGATTATCGTTGCGCTAGATCGTAAAGAAAAAGGTCAAAGCGAACAATCTGCCATTCAAGAATTGGCGCAAAGCCTCAATGTACCGGTACTTGCCTTGGTCACGATGGATGACATTACCGAGTATGTCGCCAAAAATGGCACGCAGGAGGAACTTGCCAAAATGCAAGCTTACCGCGAGCAATA
>NZ_DALZSV010000004.1:0-35432 GCF_032014955.1 Moraxella sp. CTOTU47724 | reverse complement strand
AATTAACCATTGAAGAGGACGGCTATGTTGACAAAAGCCTTGCCCACCACACTAACAACGACCCATCTTTTGCATGTCGGCACTGGACTCACCTTATCGGCAATATTATTTGCGCTTGCAGGTTGTAGTAGTATCAATGAACTGATGGCAGAGGGTAGCAAACCGCCTGCGATTGTCAATGTAGCAACTGACCAACAGCCGTTTTATGATGCTTTAAATAGCCTTATCTTGCCGCCAAAATCACCGCAAGCTGCGCCACAAGGCATTGCCGATGGTCCTTATAATGGCGTAATGCCAGAAGGCGAGCAATTTACCACCTTTGTGAAGAACGGTTACTTTGATGAATTTTTGGTGGTGTACTACCCAAACTTTGTGACCCAGCTTCGCACCGACTTGGTTAACGGCTTATATCATGGTTGGGTGACGTATCGATTGTCCGATAGCCGTATCAAACAAAAAGTGTTGTTCCGTCAGGGTGTGGTCCAAGAAGCGATTGTTTACAGCCAAGCCGGAAATCCTGAATACCATTTTTGGTTCACCAATGAACAACCGACCAGCGGTATGCGCTATGATAATAATGGCAATGCGGTCGAATCGATGTTTTAATAGCAGAACAAACAATTGATAAAAATTGAACAAGGATCATAAATGAAACCATTGAATTTTCTGATCGTTATGGACGATATCCACACCATTAACTACAAAAAAGACACCACGCTCGCGATGCTGTGGGCGATTGCAGATCGTGGTCATACGGCGCATTATTGCCAAATTCACGATTTGTGGCTTGATAATGGCGCATTGCAAATTGATAGCCAATCGCTCAAAACGTTTAAAGACCCTGCACGTTTTTATGAGCTGGGTGAAAAAACCACGCAGCCTGCCACCGCATTTGACGTTATCTTGATGCGTAAAGACCCGCCGTTTGACATGCAGTTTTTGTATAGCCTGTACTTGCTAGAATACGCTCAGCGAGCAGGTGTATTGGTAGTCAATAACCCAGAAAGCGTACGTGACTGTAACGAAAAATTGTTTGCGACCCAATTTCCTGAGCTAATGACCCCGACGATTGTGACCAACAAACAGACCCATATCCGTGATTTTATCAAAACCCACCAAGATGTCATCGTCAAACCGCTTGATGGCATGGGGGGGATGGGTATTTTTCGTCTGACCGCCGATAGCCCTAATATTGGCTCAACCCTTGAGATGCTAACCCAGCTTGAAAGCTTGCCTGTGATGGCGCAAAAATACTTGCCCGAAATCAAGGATGGGGATAAACGTATTTTAATTGTCGGTGGCAAGCCCGTGGATTATTGCTTGGCGCGTATCCCAAGCCAAGGCGAAACGCGCGGTAATCTAGCTGCAGGTGGTCGTGGGGTCGCCATGCCACTGTCAGCGCAAGAGCGCCAAGTTGCTGAGCAAGTGGCGCCTGTGCTACTACAAAAAGGCTTGTACTTTGTGGGCTTGGATGTGATTGGTGGCAAAGTAACAGAGATTAACGTGACTAGCCCCACCTGCGTGCGTGAGATTGATGACCAATGCGGCACGCATATCGCAGAGGATTTTATTGCGTTTATTGAAACCAATATTGAAACGCAAATTCACTAGCTGTCATTGTCAAAGCAAAATAAAAAACCCAGTCATAGACTGGGTTTTTTATATCATCGCTTGGCAGGGTATTAAGCTTTAAATGCCAAATAACCCACTGCAGCACTGTAGCCATCTTTGAAGTTTTGGTTAATGAGCGGGCGAACCACTGTCTCAACGGCGGGGACAAATGTCATATCACCTGGGTGTTGGAAGTTTGACATGATATAAGTATAGCCATTGACTTCATCGACCGCGTGTAGGCCGGTGGACTCAGCGCCCGCTGGTGTTGACAGGATACGCGCTAATTTTTTGGTATCAACATTGTATGCCCAAAGATAGTTGTTAACATGATAACCAGAGTCTTCACCGATAAATAAGGTACGCATTTTTTCAGAGAATTTTAGGTTGTCCGGGCAAGAGATTTTATCAATGTTAGACGTATTACCTAGCGCATCTTTGACAATGTCTTCCCCTGCTAAGCCTTCAGGTACATACATGCGGGTAGAGACCCATTCAGAGTTAATTGCTTTACCATTGTTATCAACCTGACCGCCTTTAAGCTCATGGGCATACACCGCGCCTGATTTTAGCTGAGCCACTTTGACATCGTATTCGTCCGTGGTCATCGATTTTTCAATGCGCGACATGGCAGAGTAGGCGATTTTATCTTTGATATTGACCGTGGTGCCTTCCATTTTAGTGAATGCCATTGATGCACCTTGCAGCGCTGCGTAGCGGTGGGTTTCTAAAAATGCCGCCGCTTGGGTGAGTTTGTCTGCCGGTAATTTGCTATTTGGCGCAAGTTTTACCCAGTTACTTGCTCCGTCATAGCCGATTTTTTTGTAAGAGGTATCATTGGGGTCAGTGTACTTGACATCCATGATATCGGTTGGTACTACCATATTGGCTAGGGCTTCGATTTCAGCACTGGTCGCATGTCCCAAATGAATCCATTTGATGCTAAAATCGCTGGCAGCCGCAGGGCCACCTTTTGCTGACGTTTGGCTGATTTTGGCGACATAGAGGTTACCTGCAGATAGGTCAGCTGCTTTATCGGCAACAAACATGAATAAACCACTGTTAGTGAAGTCATCACCCATCAACGCAGTACGTTGGTCAGGCATCACTTGAATCAGTTCATGAGAGATACGACCTAAATTAAAATGTTTTTTCGCGATACCAGACCCATCCGCATTGACTACGATTTCTGGTAAATGACCATAATGGTATGGGTTTGCTTTGGTTTCATCACCGTATAAGTTTTTACTAAATGCTTTAAATTGGGCGCTGCTTCTTGCCATGAAAGCGTCTGGTTCATACTCTTCTGATGACAAATGCGTATTCCATGGTGAGAGAGATGCACCACAAGTAATCCATAACCCATACACTTTTGACATATCCACATTGTGGTATTTGACGACTTTGAGTTCGCCTGTTTGTGGGTTTTGGTCAAGCGTCACTACCGCAATGGGTGAAGGCAGTGTACCGTAAGTATTGCTGCCGGCTTGGTCTTTACTTGTATATTCAAACTGCACCACCGAAAATACGGTATTACCTGTTACCCCTGCCACGCGCGCGCCTTTAACTGTCAATAATGAAGAACCATCGGGACAATCAGAGAAAAACTGGCGCGTAGAGGCTAGCACTGAGCTATCCATGATAGGCTTGTTATAGATATCAAAATAGCCGCCTGCAATGATGTCATTACCCTTTAAGTCTTTTAATTTATCGCCTGTTTTAAAAAACGGTTGATACTGTAGCTTATATTCAGTCGTGGTATTGTCATCAAAGGTTGCTTTTAGCTTTGAATCGACATACACCGTTGCCATATTGGCGGGATTTGATAAATTTGGTGCAGCCATACCAACAAACTCAGTGGATTTGATGGTTTTTCGTGTATTATTCAGTATGCCTGCTGTGCTATTACTATCACTATCACTCCCACAACCTGTCAATAAGGTGGCAACAGAGCCTGTGGCAAGTGGCAACACAGGTACCCCTGCCAAAAAACGAATGACATTACGGCGGCTAATGGTTTGGTTTAATTGGTTAACTTCAGTCATGAGTGAATTCCTTGCTGATAGCAGTTAGCAGTTGGCTACGAAATAAATTTTTTTGAAATAATGCAGAAACAATTATGCTGAGTATGGTAAAGGGGATATGTGACAGTGGCTTGACTGATTCATGACAGAACTGTGACAACTAATCATCCGCTTTGAATATAAAGCGATACCATGGCTGCAAAATCTTCACGCTACTTAGCAATTCAAGTGATTTACTTTATTATTGGGTGAAATAATGCTATGATTTTGCCATTTTTATGGTGATTGTTTTTCCCGATAAACGGTCAGTCATACGGGGTTTTTTAATCCCCACCTCACCTAGATTGGATTGGTCAAGGATAATAAGATGAGTGAGCCAACGATGCAAAAACCGCGCGTGCTGATGATGGCAGCAGGCACGGGTGGGCATGTGTTTCCAGCGATTGCAGTGGCTCAAGCGTTACAACAATCAGGTGCCCAAGTGCATTGGCTCGGCACCCTAGTCGGTATGGAAAATGAGTTGCTACAACATTACGACTTTACCTACCATGCCATCAATATGCAGGGGTTACGCGGGAACGGTATCAAACGTTTATTTAAAGCCCCGTCAACCTTACTCAAAGCAACATTAGCCGCTATCAAAATCATCAAAACCAATAAAATCGGCATCGTGGTAGGGTTTGGTGGTTATGTGACCGCACCCGGCGGATTGGCTGCCAAATTTTGTAAAATACCCATTTTGATTCATGAACAAAATGCCATCGCAGGCATGAGTAATAACTATCTATCTAAGCTTGCTAATCAAGTGTTAGAAGCCTTCCCAAATACCTTCACCGAACTACCTTCTAATAAAGTGATGACAGTTGGCAACCCCGTACGTGAGGCTATCGTACAAGTACCGCCACCAAAAGCCCGTATCGATGTCAATGATACCAGCCCTTTAAAGCTATTGGTCATTGGCGGTTCTCTGGGTGCTCAGGCACTAAATAATCATATCGCGCCCACGCTAAAAAAATTAGAAAGTCTGCCAGACGCCAAGCCATGGCAAGTGCGGCATCAATGTGGTAAAAACAACCAAGAGGCTACCCAAGCGGTATATAGCGAAGCACAACTCCAATCAACCCAGTATGAGATTTTGCCATTTGTCAAAGATATGGCAGAAGCATACAGCTGGGCAGATGTGATTGTCTGCCGTGCTGGGGCGCTGACGGTCACAGAAGTTGCCACGGTTGGATTGCCTGCGGTGTTTGTGCCGCTGCCCCATGCAGTCGATGATCA
This sequence comes from Moraxella sp. CTOTU47724, assembly GCF_032014955.1. Classification (NCBI taxonomy): domain Bacteria; kingdom Pseudomonadati; phylum Pseudomonadota; class Gammaproteobacteria; order Moraxellales; family Moraxellaceae; genus Moraxella; species Moraxella sp. CTOTU47724. The sequence continues at coordinate 30,519 of NZ_DALZSV010000004.1, read as the reverse complement.
CCAAACGGCAAACGCCAAAACCCTATCAGAACATGGCGCCGCGTTTTTAATGCCGCAAAAAGAATTAACAGCAGAGAGTTTAAGTGCTATTTTAGCCAAGCTCGACCGTCATCAAATCTTAGCGATGGCAGAAAAAGCACGTGAATTTGCCAAACCCAATGCCACACAGCTGGCTGCCGATGCCATTTTATCCCAGTTAAAACCTTAATTATTTTTTACAACTTATAAGTCTTTTATCATTGAGCCTGTCTATGTCAAAATCAGCCAAAACTGCCACTGCCCAATCTACTGAAAAACCTGAAAAAACCAACCGTGTCACCAAAAAAATTACCAAGCGTGTGGTCGAAATTCCAGAGATGCGTCGTATTCGCCACGTGCATTTTGTCGGTATTGGTGGGGCAGGGATGTGTGGTATTGCTGAAGTTGTCCATAATCATGGCTATATGGTTAGCGGTTCAGACATCAAACAAAGCCCAGTGACCGACCGTTTGACCCAAATGGGCATTCAAGTGTTTATCGGTCATGATTCCAAAAACATCAGTGAAGCCGATGTGGTCGTGGTGTCATCAGCCATTGATCATACCAATCCAGAAATCCAAGCCGCCTTGTCAGGACGTATTCCTGTGGTACGCCGCGCCGATATGTTAGGTGAGCTGATGCGTTACCGTCATGGTATTGCGGTAGCGGGTGCGCATGGTAAAACTACCACCACTAGCCTGCTTACCATGATTTTAACCGAAGCAGGGTTAGATCCTACTTACGTGATTGGTGGTAAACTTAACGCGTCAGGCAAAAACGCGTCATTAGGTCAAAGCCGTTATTTGGTGGCGGAAGCGGATGAGTCGGATGCGTCATTTTTATCGCTGCGTCCGATGGCAGCGATTGTCACCAATATCGACCAAGACCATATGGAAACCTATGGCGGCAGTTTTGACAAACTAAAAGCCGCGTATGTGCAGTTTTTACAAAATATGCCGTTTTATGGGTTGGCGGTATTGTGCGGTGATGACAAAGAATTGTACGGACTGATTGATAAAATCGCGCGCCCTGTGTTGACTTATGGGTTAGAAAAACATAACGATGTACAAGCCATTGATGTGGTGGCAGACGGCACCAAAACCCATTTTACCGTACTGCGTAAAGACCGTGAGCCACTGCCGATTACTTTGAACATTCCCGGTATTCATAATGTCTATAACGCCTTAGCGGCTATTACCATCTCCACCGATGAAGGTGTCAGTGATGAAGCCATTTGTCAGGCGGTCAAAAAATTTGCCGGCGTGGGCAGACGTTTTGAAAACAATGGTAACTACCCTGTCAAAGATGGCGCAGGCGATGTGCTATTGATTGACGACTATGGTCACCACCCAACCGAAGTGGCAATGACTATCAAAGCGGCTCGCCAAAGCTATCCCGATCGCCGCTTGGTGATGATTTTCCAACCCCACCGTTTTACCCGTACCCGCGATTGCTTCGATGACTTCGTGGACGTATTGTCACAAGTCGATGTGTTGATGCTACTCGATGTGTATAGCGCGGGTGAAGCGGTGATTGAAGGCGCGGATAGTCGCAGTCTTGCCCGTACCATCCGTACTCGCGGACAAGTTGAGCCGATTATGCTGAACATCAATGACATGGATCAAATCCGTCAGGTGCTAGGTAGTATGTTAAAAGGCAATGATTTGCTGATTACCCAAGGGGCGGGTAACGTGGGTCAACTCTGTCTAGATTTGGCAAAAAACAATTTATTTTTAACTGAAAAATAACGGCTTGATTGAACAACCGCTTGATTGAAAAACCACGCGGCAAGCGGTTATGAAACTTAAGGTATTGAAAAGCTGTTGTAGCTTGCCCATACTGCCAGCAGGCGATTATTTTATGAGTGAGCTAAAATTGCAAGCCATACCTAAACCATAGCTAAGTCATAGCCAAGCGATAGTTTAAAAATTTGTGTGAAATAATTATAGCAATGAATTCGGTTAACAAAAAATTAGGAATCAATATGTCAGAGCTTATCGATGTCAAACAATTTGGTAAAGTGGCGGTTGTCTGTGGGGGCTGGAGTGCCGAGCGTGAAGTGTCACTCACGAGTGGTCAAGCTGTGCTTGATGCGCTACTCGCTAAAGGCGTGGATGCCCATCACTTTGACCCCAAAGAAACAGATATCTCAAAACTGCGCGACTATGACCGCGTATTTAATGTGCTGCATGGCACTTTTGGCGAAGATGGCAGCCTGCAAGGGGTGCTAGACGGTTTTAATATTCCGTATACCGGTTGTGGCGTGTTAGCCTCTGCGATTGCCATGGATAAGTTTCGCAACCGCTTAGTTTGGCAAGCGTTAGATTTACCAAACGTACCCTATGTCGTGCTTGACGACAATACTGATTTTACTGCTATCGAACAGCAGCTAGGTTTGCCGCTGTTTGTCAAACCCGCCGCTGAAGGCAGTAGTGTTGGCGTCTTTAAAATTAAAGAAGCGGGCGAGCTTGCCAAGACCTACCCACAGCTCAAACAATACCACGGCGCTATTTTGGCAGAAAAAGCCATTACAGGCGGTGAGTATGCTTGCTCAATCCTCGGTGATGAGGTGTTGCCCAGTATTCGCATCATCCCAACGACTGAGTTTTATGACTACGAAGCCAAATACAATCGTGATGATACCGTCTACCAATGCCCATCAGATTTGAGCGAGGCGCAAGAACAAACCATGCAACAAATCGCAAGAAAAGCGTTTGCCGCCATTGGGGGTAAAGGTTGGTCGCGTGTGGATTTTTTACGAGATGACGAAGGCACGCTATATCTACTTGAACTCAATACGGTGCCCGGTATGACCAGTCATAGTCTGGTGCCGATGGCAGCAAAAGCGCGTGGCATGGATTTTGCGACGCTATGTGTGCGTATCTTAGAACAAACGTTGAGCGAATAAGTCATTTTCGTTTATATTTGTTTACAAAAAAAGTACTTGAATTGTCTAGAAGCGTATTATCTATTTACCATTCATTTCATTGAATTTGCTATGATATGCTTCTAAGCATAAATCCTTGTAATATTTTTAGTTATTTTGATTTTTGTTGTTGAGATTTTAGTAATTAATAATTTTAGACCGAGTTATGATTGGTCAATATGGCAAATTCATTTGTGGCAACTGCTTCTCTAGATACTACGCTCCCCAATCGCTTTCATCAGCTGCTGCCAAAGTTGTTAATGCTTGGCGTTGTGTTATTGTTGCTGATATTAGCGGCTTTGGCGATTAATGTGTTCAACAAATTACCCAATGCAGCGATTAGTTTGCAGCATAAAGGGTTAAACACCCAGCAAAACCTGCAGCTTCAGCAATTATTGGGCGAAAAAGCCGACACAAATTTACTCAAGGCTGATTTGCAAAGCTATCTAGCAAAACTTGAAACGGTAGATTGGGTAGGGCAAGCCGATGTGCGCCGCGATTGGCAACGAGGTATTGTGGTCAATGTAGTACCGCGCCAAGCCGTTGCCAAGTTTGGTAGTGAACGTTTAGTCGATGCCAATGGTACGGTATTTAAACCTGTCGATAGCAATGACTTAAATAACGCCAGCTTGATGCAGCTACAAGGCGATAGCCAAAATGCCGTTGTCATGATGCAGCAAATCAAGCAAGTTAGTGATTGGTTTATGCCACTGGGTATAAAAATTGAAGAAGTCATCGTAACGCCCAGAATGGCATGGTTATTTCGCTTTGATAACGGACTTCGGGTACTGGTTGATAATGACAATACGTCAGAAAAACTGTATCGACTGAGCATCATGTTACAAAATCAGCTTAAACCACAGCTTAAAACGCTGCAAACGGTGGATTTACGCTATAAAAATGGCATGGCAATTACCAAACGACCTGTGATACAGCAAGCAAGTGATGCAACTGCCGTCAATAAATCGGATGATACTAAACCCGCGACCGATGCCAACTCAACAACCGATTCGAAAACTAACGCCTTAAAAACCCCAGCCAACCCCAGCCATTAGGTGAAATATAATTTTGTAGTGTTCTATGAAAAAGCCAGATCTGATCGTCGTCGTCCACCTAAGTGCTACTGCTATTCATACTGTGATTGGTCAAATCCACAGTGCGCAAGATATTCGTATTATCGGTTTATCTACCGTCAAAAACCATGATTTCGCCCAAGGTACCATTCGCCACCGCGAACGTCTAAAATCTGCTATCAAACAATCTATTCAAAACGCTGAAGATATGGCAAATTGCCGCGTAAACAGTGTTTGGCTGAGCTTTTCTACCCCAGATTTGCAAAGCGTCAATAGTGTGGGCGAAGTCAAAATCAAACACGATATCGTACAAGCCAAAGACGTGGTCGCCGCGCTAACCCAAGCCAAAAACAAACATCTCCAAGATGATTTGTATTTGATGCATTATGCTCAGCAAGGTATTGCTTTAGATGGCAATGCTGAGATGATTGATGATGCGATTGGCATGCAAGCGAGTGACTTGATGGTGCTCTATCATCTGATGATGATGCCGGTCAAAGGTCGCCAAAATTTACAGCAACTGCTGCAAGAATGTGATGTCAGTATCGACCAAATGCTATTTGATGCCGTATCTACCGCCGAATATGGTTTATTACCCGAAGAAAAATACCATGGCGTATGTCTGATTGATATTGGGGCATCGACGACCAGTATCTGCGTTTACCGTGAAGATAAGCTGATTTATACCCATTGTTTTGCCGAAGGCGGACATCATGCGACACTGGATATCTCTATGCTGCTAGACGTCACCATTGCTGAAGCAGAGAATATGAAAAAATCCCAAGCCAATGTCGATCGTCATGGGATTGATTCAAGCCAATTTTTTACCATCAAGCGTTCACAGCATGACGATGAAAAAACCATTAATATGCTTGAGCTACTTGAAGTCACTGAAGCTCGCTATATCAGTATTTTAGGTCATATTAAAAAAGAGCTGGATAAAGAAGGGCTGAGTGATTTTTTACAACAAGGCTATGTGATCACGGGCGGTGGTGCTGAAATGCGCGGACTATTGCCATTGGCCAAAAAAATCTTTGCCAATAAAGTCAATAAGGTCAATCAACACGCAGCGATTTCTGCCTATACCCAATACGGCGATGATGATAAGCTTCGCACCATTGCGACGATGATTGGTGAGCGTAAATACCAAACCGCGTTTGGCACACTGTTATATAGTCAAAGTGAGGCATTTCATCATAGCGAGAAAAGCTCACCCGACTCTTTGCAAGTTCAGCCCATGCGAGAAAAACTCAAAATTGTGAATAAATTTTTTGGTAAATTTTTCTAAAAAAGAGATGTTTAGTATTTTAAGAGTGCTCATGTTATGATTGACTCTAAAATCCACTAATTGTGTAATGATTTAATTGATATTTAATTTAATATATTTGCTATTTATGCTGCTCAAATCTACTTGACAGCATACGGAGATTTTCAATTATGGAAGCGAAGTTTAGTATTGTACAAGATCACACTGATACATTTGCCGATTCAGCCCGTTTAACCGTTATCGGTGTCGGCGGTGGCGGTGGGAATGCCGTTGAAACCATGGTACAAAATGGTGTAAAAGGCATTACCTTTGTCTGTGCCAACACTGATAGACAAGCGCTTGACCGCCTGTCAGCGCCCAATAAAATCCAGCTCGGTATCAAAAATAACAACCGCGGCTTGGGCGCAGGTGCCAACCCAGAAGTGGGTCGTGAAGCAGCTGAGAGCGATGAAGAACAAATTCGACAATTGCTAGAAAATTCTGACATGGTATTTATTACCGCGGGTATGGGCGGTGGTACGGGTACAGGCGCTGCCCCAGTCATCGCCAGACTTGCCAAAGAGCTGGGCGTTTTGACCGTTGCGGTGGTGACCATGCCATTTACCTTTGAAGGTGGCAGACGTAATAAAGTGGCTAGAGAAGGTATTGAGCAGCTTTCTAACTTTGTCGACTCCATCATCACTATCCCCAACGATAAATTGATGACAGTGTATGGCAAAATCTCTATGAAAGACGCCTTCAAAAAAGCCGATGAAGTGTTACTTCAAGCGGTGCAAGGTATCTCTAATATGATTTCAAAAGATGGTTTTATTAATATCGACTTTAACGATATTCGCACGGCAATGACCTCACGGGGTCATGCGATGATGGGTATCGGTAAAGGCAGTGGGGAAGACCGCGCTGAGATCGCTGCTGAAAAAGCCATCAAAAGCCCATTGCTTGACAATTTATTACTTAAAAATGCCAAAGGCCTATTGGTCAACGTAGTGGCTAGCTCAGATTTCAATTTTGAAGAGCAAGAACGCATCACCCAAAAAGTGCATAGCTTGGTGGATATTGATGAAGCCAACATCTTCTATGGCGTGGTATTTGATGAAGACATGGGCGATGAAATCCAAGTAACCGTGGTGGCAACAGGTCTTACGCTAGATAATACCCCAAAGCACCCAGCTAGAGATTTTGTCTCAGATGCCTCTAGTACCCACAAAGTGGAAGCAGGCACGCATGAACCTGCGTATGCGGCACGCCGTGATATACCACAATCCATCCCTGCACCTCAGCCACCTGTACAGCAAGCTATCGAGCCTGCCCCAGCGCAACCGCAATCATCGCAGCCACAACGCACAGGCAACAGTATTCAAGACTATCTACGTCGCCAGCAAAATCGCTAAGATACCGTATGATTTTTTAAAAGCCCCACAGCTTAATCGTTGTGGGGTTTTTTTATCAATGTGGTCAATCGTAAAGGTCGATAAAATCAATCAAGCATCACTATGATGTGGAAAGGGACAATGGTAGAATAGCCAAATGTAACAAATTATATCAACCTAGCTTTGGCTAAGGATGAGTGCAATCTACTAGGGGGCATTATGCAGCAGCGTACTATTCAACAACCCATCAATCTTGAAGGCATCGGCTTACATAGCGGTAACCCTGTACACCTGCGCTTTTCTCCTGCACCCATTGACTATGGGATTCAGTTTTTACGTAGCGATGTGGCAGATGCACAGCCCATACCCGCTATCTATCATGCGGTAACCGATACCATGATGTCCTCAAATCTCACCAATGAATTAGGTCAGCGCATTGGGACAGTCGAGCATTTGATGAGTGCCATCGCTGCGCTTCAAATTGATAACTTACAAATCGAAGTGTCAGCGCCTGAAATCCCAATTATGGATGGTAGTGCCATCGAATTTGTGCAAGTATTGCAACAAGCGGGTATTGCCGAGCAAACCTCTGCCAAACGCTATATTCAGGTGTTGCAACCGATTGAGGTTCGCGTGGAGGATAAAGTCGCAGGATTTCGTCCCTACGATGGATTTGTGTTAGATTTCCAAATTGACTTTAATCACCCTGCGTTTGATGGCTCACATCAAAAGTTTAAATTGGATTTTAATGAAGGCAATTTTATCGAGCATATTGCCAAAGCACGCACATTCGGCTTTTTAAAAGATATTGAGTACCTAAAAAGCAATAACTTAGGGCTGGGGGGGAGTATGCAGAACGCCATTGTTTTAGATGATAGCGGCGTACTTAATCCTGAAGGGTTACGTTTTGACGATGAATTTGTACGCCATAAAGTACTAGATGCGATTGGTGACTTATACCTTGCCGGGCACCAGATTTTGGGCGAGTTTTATGCGTATAAGTCAGGGCATGCGCTCAATAATAAATTGTTACGAGCCTTATTTAGTGATGAAAATAACTATAAAGTTGTAACAAAGTATAACAATGTTAACTAGATTTATTTAACTTTATTAATTTTATTGTGTATTTTTACTAATGAAAAAATTTTACAGATGGCTTGATTAGTAACATTTTTTTATCAAGAAGTTATCATTTTATTACACTAATTAAACCCAACCCCCCAATTCTATCATTTAATTTTTTGGATATCTTTTTTTAGCCATTGGCTACTATAAGCGCAGTAAAAATAAAAAAAAAGATATCTTTATCTACGAGGCTGATTGTAAATTTCTCCCTATATTTTTACTTTCACTTGCATAAGCCATTCATCTATTGATAAATCTTGCGATATCAGCAACATAATTTACATAAAATTACATTGTAACTTGGTTATTTTAGTCTTTTATCAGTTTTTGTAACGCCGCTCTAAGTGGCTCGTTGTCCGTGACAAGGTCACATAGCTGTGTTATATTTCGCTTCGTAGATTCGCTTAGCTGACAATTCTTTACATTGCTAACATTCTGGTTACACTGTAAATCTGTCATTTGCGAGCCATGAATAGGTTTGACAATCACCACGCGAAAACGTAACTGATTAAATTGATGAAAATTGTTATCGAACGCTTGCAGGGTGGAAAGTAGGTGCTGCTGGTTGTAATTGAGGTGATTGGCAAGGGTATGACTGTTCGTACTCACCACAAGTCTAAACGATTCACAAGCAATCACTTGTAAGCTTGCTAAGACCTCTTGAGGCAACACGTTTTGCCAAGCGCTGCGAACATCGTTCGTCAATTGCTGTAACTGCTGCAGCTTTTTTTGAAACGGTAATTGATAGTTGGCAAGACGCTCAGTGCGGGAAGCAAGATGGTTGGTTGGTTTTTTCATAGTCAATGAGCAGTGTGGTGGGTAGTTAAGCGACAAAAATTTTGATTTAGTCTTAGTATTGGGTCTTAGTGTTAGTGTAGGTGATTTTAAGACCAAGTTATAGTGAATTAAATCTTGCCAATGCGCTAAAGCAGCGTTCACATGACATTGGCATAGGGTTTAATAGCATAAGGTTTAACAAAGGATAAAAGATGAAGTTAGCTCTAATCGCATTACCAGTTGTTGCTTTAACCACAATGAGTGTTGCACAAGCTCAAATTCTATCGATTACCAATGCCGGTAAAACCAGTCAAGTCATTGTCCGTGAAGATGATGGTGAAGATTATTATCTGCCTTCAGATGCCGTTAATGCCGCCATCAAAAACCTAAGCCAGCAAACCCAGCAAAAAGAAGACCGCCTCGCAAGTTTAGCACAAAAGCTATCGACTCAGCCAACCACCATTATCAACATGCCTGCAATGGGCAGCTATGCGGGTAATGGCATGTTGGCGTTGCGCCCAATTACGTCATCTGCGCGCATGAGCTCAGGTTTTGGCTATCGTATCCACCCTGTCACTGGTAAATCACAGTTTCATAAAGGGATGGACTTTGCTGCCCCCATTGGCACCCCTATTTATGCCACAGGTAATGGTGTGGTGACTTTCTCAGGTTGGGGTACTGGGTATGGTCGTTATGTTGAAGTAGATCATGGCAACGGTACTGTTACCCGTTACGCACATACTTCTGCAAACTATGTTAACGTTGGCGATACGGTGTATGCAAACCAGCAAATCGCTGCGGTAGGCAACACGGGTCGTTCAACAGGCGCGCACCTACATTATGAAGTACGCCAAAATGGTCAAGCCGTCAATCCGCAAACTTACTTGGCAATGGCGCCAGCACGTTAATCGTTATTATATCTCGGCATATAAAAAAAACTGGCTTATATGCCAGTTTTTTATTTTTCGCTGGGCTATGGTTTAAAACGGTTTAAAACCATCATAATTTAGATGTTTATCCAGTGTGCCTTGTTATGAAAGTCCGCTGGGTGTGCATGCTGTATGGCCCAATAACTCATTTCATCGACGGTTGGAGCTGAGTCAGCTGCTAAGCTATTGTATGACGGTTGCTGAATCACACGCGTTGGATTTAGCCTATAATTACCATTTGCACCAACCAACTTGTCCAATGCTGATTTGGCAAATGTCATACCGACACGAAATGTACCGCTGCTAAACGCATATTGCTGCTGTACCGCTCGTACATGGGTGAGGAGCATTGGACTTGCAGAACACCAAAAAACAAGCGGAAGCTCGGTATCTTGTGTAACTGCCTGGCTAAAAAAATTGATATCCTCACCATAAGTCAGCGCTGTGATAGGCAAGCGCCGAGGGGGTAATGTATTCGGTGTCCGATAACTGTCAAAATAATAAATATTAAACTCACCATTGGTCGCCAAATTGACCTCAAGATACGGGCTATCCGCTTGGCTATCTTTGGCAATAAAACACTCAAAACAATCTGCTTGCCATAAATAATCTTGGCGCATCACATGTTCAAGTGCCAATGGGCTAAATGTCGGAAAATTTGCCCATAGACCAGCTTGTAGAGCGATTTGACTATCATCAATCTTGGGATGGGTAGCATCAAATAAGAGCGTTAAAAATTTACTATCAGAGACCACCTGTACTGAGAGCTGGTAATCCAGTGTTGCCGATACGGTGAGTGGTTCAACCGCGCTCGTCAGTGCGAATGTCATACCCTGTAACGTTTCCATTGTAGCCTTAGCCAAAACGTGCCAAGTTTGATAACTTAGGATTGGCTTCTGGATTGCGACGCAATAATAATACCATACGACCGATACTGGTGACCAAAATCGCATCAGTGGCTTCAGCAATCGCATTTGCCACAGCGTCACGATCTGCTTTGCTACCGGCTGGAATTTTTACTTTAATCAGCTCATGATCGGTTAGTGCGCGCCCAATTTCTTCAATAACGGTTGGGGTAACGCCTTGACCCCCAATCATTACCACCGGGTTCAGCTGGTGACCGATGCCTTTTAAATGTTTGATATCAGCATTTGATAAGCTTGAATTTGCCATAACTGTCAATTGACCTATAAAAAAATTAGCTAGCATTATACCATATTAATCATTTTGCCTAATAAATTATGGGCAATACATAGGCAAAAACACATAGGCAAAAACGCTGCCATGACTTATCAATCTGCAAAAATTACTGGATTAAAAAAATCAATAGCCAATCCATGAGTTAACGCAAGCTAACTTGGTGAAATATGCTAAAATAACAGCCTTAACCCTTGAGATTGTCAAAATTTACCGATGGTCATTCTAGGATGGCTTTGGGTTTTTTAGCCAAATCCCAAGTGAAGAATTTTTAAACTATATATAAAGGGTAGTTTGTAGAGAATTATGGCAACGCGTATTACCAACAAAAAATTGTCCAAAAGTAGCCGTGCGTGGATGAAAGAGCACATTGACGACCACTATGTCAAACTTGCCCAGCGCGATGGCTATCGGGCAAGAGCGGCTTACAAATTGCTAGAAATCAACGAAAAACTGCAGCTGATTAAAAAAGGCATGACGGTGGTCGATTTGGGTTCTGCCCCAGGCAGCTGGTCGCAAGTTGCTGGCAAACTAGTCGGTGACAATGGCAAACTCATTGCCTCAGACATTTTGCCGATGGATACACTAGAGAATGTCACCTTTATCCAAGGTGATTTTCGTGAGCAAGCAGTGTTTGACAACATTATGGCAGAAGTCGCTGATAAAAAAGTGGAAGTGGTGCTGTCTGATATGGCGCCTAATACCTCAGGGTTTTCTGCAGTCGATCAGCCACGCATGATTTATTTATGTGAGCTTGCCATGGACTTTGCCGAGCAAGTGCTCTCGGAAGGTGGCACTTTAGTGATTAAGGTATTCCAAGGTGAAGGCTCTGATGCTTTACGAAAAAATATGCAGCAGCGTTTTAGTAAAGTGCGCAGTATCAAGCCTGCAGCGTCACGCGCGCGCTCAAAAGAAATGTATTGGATTGCCACCAAATAAGGTAATTTGTTTCAGTCTATCCGTAAAGTTAACTGGATAAAAATTGGTAATATGTTTTTACTAGAAAATAACAGAGAATTCGCTTGATAATGTTAAGGTAAATCCATATATCATGCTATATTGAAAGATTAATATAACGTCTATTTTTGGTGAAAAATCTATCTATCTTTGGTAAACATTTTGATTTAACCCCACTTTTTAATCAACCCCCTAACGCGAAGGATGAAAAACAACGTGAGCGACATGGTAAAAAATACCTTATTGTGGTTAGTTGTGATAGGGGTATTAGTGCTAGTCTTTAGCAATTTTGATACCCGCAATGAACCTGATAAGCTCAATTACTCCCAATTTGTCACTGCCGTGGCAACTGACCAGGTCAAAAGTGTCAAAATTGACGGTGAGCAAATTTCTGGCGAAAAGAAAAACGGCTCAACTTTTGAGACAGTGCGTCCGGCGGTCACTGACACTGAGCTAATGCCAAAGCTTATCAAGCATAATGTTGAAGTTCAAGGCGCCACCCCTGAACGTCAAGGTGTGATGATGCAATTACTGATTGCAAGCTTCCCAGTGCTATTGATTATTGGTTTATTCTTGTTCATCATGCGTAACATGAGCGGTGGTGGTGCAGGTGGTGGTCGCGGTATGGGTCCGATGAGTTTTGGTAAATCTAAAGCCAAAATGTTATCAGAAGACCAAATCAAAGTGACATTTGCAGATGTGGCAGGGTGTGATGAAGCCAAGCAAGAAGTAACAGAAATTGTTGACTTCTTACGTGACCCAGAAAAATTTACTAAACTTGGCGCGACTATTCCACGTGGTGTGTTGATGGTAGGCCCGCCAGGGACAGGTAAAACCTTGCTTGCCAAAGCGATTGCAGGCGAAGCGAAAGTACCATTCTTCTCAATTTCAGGTTCTGACTTTGTTGAGATGTTTGTGGGTGTCGGTGCAAGCCGTGTGCGTGATATGTTTGAGCAAGCCAAGAAAAATGCCCCTTGTATCATTTTTATTGACGAGATTGATGCGGTCGGTCGTCATCGCGGCGCAGGCATGGGCGGTGGTCATGACGAACGTGAACAGACTTTAAACCAGTTATTGGTTGAAATGGATGGTTTTGAAGGCAATGACGGGGTAATCGTGATTGCTGCAACCAACCGAGTCGATGTACTCGATAAAGCATTGTTGCGCCCAGGTCGTTTCGATCGTCAAGTACAAGTTGGCTTGCCTGATATCAAAGGCCGTGAGCAAATTCTTCGTGTACACATGAAAAAATTGCCTTCAACAATTGGCGTCGATATTCGTTCATTGGCGCGTGGTACCCCAGGTTTTAGTGGTGCACAATTAGCGAATTTGGTGAACGAGGCGGCACTATTTGCTGCACGTAACAATAAAGCGTCAGTTGATATGAACGACTTTGAAGAAGCCAAAGACAAGCTGTATATGGGTCCAGAACGTAAATCGATGGTACTGCGTGAAGAAGAGCGTCGTGCAACGGCATATCATGAAGCAGGGCATGCCTTAGTAGCTGAAATGCTACCGGGTACCGATCCTGTCCATAAGGTCACTATTATGCCGCGTGGTTGGGCATTAGGTGTTACTTGGCAATTGCCAGAGCATGATCAGACTAGTGTTTATAAGTCAAAAATGCTAAATGATATTGCGATTTTGTTTGGTGGTCGTATCGCCGAAGAAGTGTTTATCAATCAGCAATCGACTGGCGCGTCAAATGATTTTGAACGTGCTACTAAAATGGCACGTGCCATGGTTACCAAATACGGTATGTCAGATGCCATGGGTGTGATGGTGTATGAAGAAGATGAAAACCAAGGTTACTTTGGTGCCTCATCTCGCACTATTTCAGAAGCGACCCAGCAGAAAGTGGACGACGAAGTTCGTCGTATCCTAGAAGCGCAGTATGATATCGCACGTGCATTAATTGAAGGTAATGCGGACAAAATGCATGCCATGGTCGACGCGTTAATGAAATGGGAAACTATCGACCGTGACCAATTGCAAGATATTATGGCAGGTATTCCACCACGCGAGCCTAAAGTTTATCAAGAGCCTGTTAGAGTAAATTTCGATAAACCAAGCAACCCACCGTCAAGTGGGTCGGGCTTAACCCCGCCGCCGTTACCTGCAATGTAAATTATCCATGATATGAGTTACTCAAAAACCGCTACCAACTTGATAGCGGTTTTTTTGTTTTTCACTTAAAATAGTAAAAAATTTTAGCAATCATTGTGGACATCATGCAGTTACAGCCCATTCCCAACTTTGCCATTCATTATCATAATCAAACGCTCGATTTATCTAATCCCCATATCATGGGTATTTTAAATGTCACCCCAGATTCATTTTCTGATGGTGGTCGATATAATCATATCGACCAAGGCTTGCGTCATACCGAGCAGATGATCAAAGACGGGGCGACGATTATCGATGTGGGTGGTGAATCTACTCGCCCAAATGCCAGCCCTGTGAGTGAGCAAGAAGAAGTTGACCGCGTCATCAAAGTGGTTGAAGCGATTAATCATAACTTTGGTGAGCAAGTGTGGGTGTCGGTCGATACCAGTAGCCCGACCGTGATGACACTCGCCAGTCAAGTCGGCGCCAAAATTTGGAATGATGTACGAGCCTTGACGCGCCCCGATGCCATTGCTACCGCTGCCAAACTCGATATCCCTGTCATGCTCATGCACATGCGCGGTGAGCCAACGACCATGAATCAGCTAGATAATTATCAAGATTTATATACCGATGTTATTAGCGAGTTACAGCAGCGCATTGATGAGGTTATGGAGGGTGGGGTCAGACGTGACAATCTTATCATTGACCCAGGGTTTGGCTTTGCCAAAAACGCCCAGCAAAATCTGGCATGGCTGAATGAATTTTATCGGTTGCATACGTTTAACTTACCTGTCATGGTGGCATTATCCCGTAAACGCTTTGTTGGCGAAGTCCTCAAGTCAGCCAACCTACCCCATGACCCTACCGATAGAGATGTTGCTAGTATGGTTGCAGCCTTATTTGCTGTGCAGCAAGGGGCGTGTATATTGCGTACCCATAACGTAGCAGCGACTAAAGCAGGGCTTGCGATGTGGCAAGCGACGCAACAGGCACAAACTTAGTAAAAATTAAAAAATTACATGAATTTAACGCGCAACGACAAGGATTTATCATGAGTGACAATCAGCCAGAACCTACATTAGAGCAGCGCAAAGTCATCTATCGTGCCAGACGCGGTCTAAAAGAACTCGATTATTATTTTGACCCGTATGTGAGAGCGCACTATCTAAAAGCCGACTCACGAGAGCAGCAAATTTTTGCAGAATTGGTGAAAGAAGAAGATCCTGATTTGCTGGATTGGTTTTTACACAATCATCCGACCAAGCCAGAATTTGCTGATTTGATAGCCAAGCTCAAATCATTAAAAGCTTCTTCTTAATTGATTTAGATGAACGAGCGCTACTTGTCGCGTCATAACACCGCATTTATTGATATTGATGCCACGCTCAAACCCAGTGTGGATAAAAAACTGCTTTGGGGAGCTTGTTTATGGGTGGTTGTTGGCATTTTGGCACTCGTACCTTTGGCGCTTACCTATAAACTTTTACTAGGTATGGTCGCTATAGCCAGTCTTTGGTTCGGGCAAGTCTCTAGTTGTCACTTATTGGCTATTTCATCGTTACACGCCAAACCGCAAAGTAACAATCAAACCTTACCTTATGACAACTTTGATTTTTTAACTTGGCAAATCCAGTGGGTACGTGGGGTTGTCAAAGTACCTAAACAGGGTAAGCAAGCGGTTTGGCAGGCAAATTTGCTGGGCATCGCTGATATGGGGTGCCTAATGATTTTAACGTTTGGGTTGATAGAATCAGTGCCAGCTAAAATCAGTGTAACCATTTGGCAAGATCAAGTGGATAGCGATACCTGGCGGCAATTTAAGGTGCTAGCGAACACAGTAGGGCGATAACAAAAATGGTGTATAAGTTATAGTCAATATTGCTACAATTAAATCAACCAAGTGTTGAGGCGACTGCGCATTTTAGTTTGAACTTAAGTCTTGAACTTAAGCGCAATTGGCATGCGTCAGCGCGGTATTATTGGTGATATATAACAATCATTGAAAAAGATAAAAGGGAATGACCATGGGTCTATTAACAAGTCTAGTAACACAAGTGGCGCAAAGTGCCATTCAAAGCAAAATGGGCCAAAGCAAAATGGGCGGTCAAAGCCAAGTCGATATGGGCGGCCTAGGGAATATTTTTGGTAATGTTTTAGGCGGCGGGGTGCAGCAGCCACAAATGCAGTCAAACGGTTTTGGTTTGGATGATATCATCGGTATGGCAATGAACCAAAATCAAGGTATGTCCCAAGGTGGCGTGCTAGGACAAGTGCTGGGTAGCGTGCTAGGGGGAGGCATGGGCGGCGGCCTAAGCGGTGGTATAGGCAATAACGTAGGTATGAACCAATTTCCACAAAGCCAAAGTGGCTTTGGTGGTAAGGGTATGTTAATGGCGGCTTTGTTGCCAATCGCGTTGATGTTTATTCAGCGTAATGGGGGACTATCAGGGGCCTTTAATAAAATTCAAAATATGGGATTCGGTCATCAAGCTAACTCTTGGATGAGTGCTGACCAATCAAACCAACCACTGGATGCTAATGATATCAATCAGCTATTTGATAATGATGAGTTGGCGCAAGTTGCGGCACAAACTGGTGTGGACCAAAGCGAAGTCCGTCAAAGTATGGCGGAGCTTTTGCCACAGTTATTTGACAACTTGACACCACATGGTGATACCCAAACCGAAAGCCAAGCCAATAAAGAAATCAGTGATATTTTGGCGCAATTAGGCAAGGCGAATCGCTAAATTAGCCTGACTAAAAAAAGCCAGTTTTGTCACTGGCTTTTTTTATTGGGCAAATTTTGGTTTTGTCTATTTCATCTAAAGCATAGGCGAGTGCTAACTGCTTTTTTATAAAACAGCTAAAAATGAAAATTCGTCAAATCGACTTGTTTACCCGTCCAAAGCGCAAAACTTAATGCCCCTTGATTGACCAGCATTCCTAAGCCATCCGAGGTTTTGGCATGTTTCGACTTAAAAAAGTCCAAAAACGCTGATGGTTTGCCATACATCATGTCATAGGCAAAATCGACAGTCATATCCTTGGCAAACGGCAATCTGTCACCGCTCAGACCTATCGACGTTGCATTGATAATCACCTCAATATCGTTGGGCAAATCCGTCAAACTTGAAAAGGTGAGCTTATCGGTATCAAATAATCGGGTTAAATTCTCTGCTTTTTCTACTGTGCGATTGGCAATATGCAGTGATTTTACTTGCGCATCTAGCAACGGCAAAATCGCGCCACGAGTCGCTCCACCTGCCCCCAAAATAGCAACATTTGCATCCTTTAACCTGACGCCTTGCGACAATAAATCCGCCACCAAACCGCGACCATCGGTATTGTCGCCATACAGTTTGCCCGCTTTGATGGCAAGGGTATTGACTGCACCCGCCAAGCGCGCGTATTCAGATAGCTCACCCCGCTGCTGGCACAGCGCAAATGCCATCTCTTTAAAAGGTACGGTCACATTTGCCCCTGTGCCACCACCTGCAAAAAATGCTTCGATGACAGCGGTAAAGCTGTCGACATCGTTGGGACAATATTGGCGTTGGTAAGACAAGGTGATGCCCGTTTGTTTGGCAAAGGCTTGGTGCAAATCAGGCGATTTGCTATGGGCAATCGGATTGCCGATTACCATGCAGTGATAACGGACGTTTGAATCAGGAATTGATGACATGGGAGAACCTATAATACGATGAGTAAAATTACCAATTCCCCTCACTTTACAATAACTGTGGCTGCTGTATCAATGCTGGGTTTTGATTGGCTAGATTTTGATTGAATGGGTGTAAAGCGTAGCAATTCATCGATTTGGCTAAAAATAACAACAAAAGCGTACTGTTAACCGCCATCAATGCCTTGTTACAATGCGCTATTCACACCAACCCGTTATACAATACACAATGAAGCTAATTGCCCACAAACCGCTTTTTTTACCGCGTCAAAACCGCTCAGAACATCCGGTAGGCGCTACCCAAAAAGGCGCTACCAAAAAATGCGCTGCCCAAAAAAGCGTTACCCAAAATAAACCCACTTGGCTAAAAAATCTTGGCTGGGGTTGGGTTATCTTAGCACTCACCTTAACTGGCTGTGATAAGGTCAAACAAATCGCCTCACAACACAATGCCAGTGTGACCGCTAGTACTACCGCATCGACCACAGCCGCCAATCCGTCTATCAACCCTACCTCGCAGCCAACGCCTGTGGTCTATCCCATCAATGAGTGGCAGCAACAAACGCTGGCAAACAAAGTCAGTATACACGATACCGAAGCCATGACGTTATTATTGGGTCAACCCATCACCATTGATACGCAAAGTTTGGACTACCGTAGCAATGTGGCAAGTAAATATAGTTTTGCCAAAACCGGTGAGCCGTATTTTGATTTGCTTGAGTCGCCTATGTATATCGAGTTACAGTGGTACTATGCCAGTGCCTATGACAATGCCAGCGTTAAAAACATCAGCATCCAGCATGCCAAAACAGCGTTTCACCTGACCCAAAATTGGTTTGGGCAAGATGGCTCAGACATTGTTGCCCACATGGTGCAAGGACAGCCGATTAAAAATACGAGCTACCACGGAATTTTGGTAGAATTAGCACGCTGTGACAATTATCATTGTGATTTGGTGGTCAGAAAACCCACTGTCACCGCCAAAACCGCTAAAAAAAGCGGCTAATTGATGCGGCTTTCACTGTATACAGTTAACTATTAATTTAATCAAGTAGCCAAATAACCATGTGGTATTCATTATCTGATGCTCAGTATGCCAAGCAAACGCCAATCACCGCTATCGATATTGATTCACGGGTCATAGCGTATGGTGATGGGTTCTTTACCACCATGGCGGTGGTTGCAGGACAAATCAATTGGCTCAGTTACCACTTAGATAGAATCGACGAGAGTGCCCATGCGTTACAACTAAATTTAACCAACGCTGACTTAGATGCAGCCAATTTAGACGCTTCCAATTTAGACGCCTTCAATTTATATGCCGCCAATTTAGAATCCCCCAATCATACTATCCGCGCATACTTTAATAGCCAGTTAGCCAATTTTGCTAAAACCCTCAATCACGGTATGCTTAAGCTGATAGTCTGCCGAAGAAATCAACCTATCAAAGGCTATGGATTTTGCAGCTTTGAATTTGACGCTTTTATTAAGCTTATGCCCACGGATAAGCCATTATCACAGCAGGCCAATCAAGTTATCATCCAACCTGCCGCTACCGCCATCTGTCTTACGCAGCAAATTGCGTGTTTACCCAAACCCTTGGTAGGACTTAAGCTACTAAACGCCCAAGATAAAGTGATGACAAGTCATGAGCTGTGGCAGCACCAAACCCAAAATGCACAAATGATTGATGGGCTGGTGCAAGATGTGATGGGGCATTGGGTAGAAGGTACTTTTTGCAATGTGTTTTATCAGCTTAATCATGAAAACGTGTGGTACACACCGCCCATCAACCGCTCAGGGGTAAAAGGGGTGATGCGGCAGGTGCTATTGGCTAAGTTTGCCCAGTCCGATAGGGCGCATAAGGAGCGATATTTAGCCAGCGAGGAGTTAGCCAATATCACAAGCTTGTTTTTTTGCAATGCTGTACGCGGGATTTTGCCCATTGAAGCATTGGTGTTACCTAATGGGCAGTCAACCGCGCTTGATTTGACCCCAATCTATGCGCAAAAATTCACTTAAATCGTGTTGCTAGTAACTAAAAAAAATTGCTATTTTTGTCATTAATTGTTAAATTCTCGCTTATTGAGTCAATATAAGCCTTCTCTATGAACGACCCATCTGATAACAACCTGTCTAGCACCCCAGACCGTTCTGAGCATCATCCTTCTCAGCACAGTGACGCCCCTCACGCCGCGGATATTCCAGATTCTCAACTGCAGGACAATCATAGCAAAGATAAGGGTATCGATGACAAGGATATCACTAATAACGATGGCGAAGACCCGCATAGCAAAAACGTCAATGGCAATGATGCTTGTCTGATTAATCGTTCAACGCGAGAATTCAATGACAACATCACCGGTAGAAACAAAAAAAATAAATACCGTCTATTGGGGCTGCTCGGGTTTATTGTATTGGTGCTAGGCTGGTTGTTATTTGCTTGGTATAACACCTTATATGGCACTATTACCCAGAAAAAGCAGATGGTGACCATCAATAAAGGTCAAACCTACTATGCGCTGGTAGACGACTGGGATAAAAAGAAAAAGCTGTTCGTTGCGCCACTTGCCAAACTATATATCAAAATGACGGTGGATAAACCGCTTCATTCAGGGGTCTATCAACTGCCTGAAAATCCAAGTTTTGCCAATTATTTAGCCATGCTACAACAAGGTGAAAAAGTCGCTTTTATCAAAGTGCAAATCATTGAAGGCAAAACAGCCAAAGAGTTATATCAACATTTGATGGACAACAAAGGGATTAAAAACGAAGTTATTCATGGTAGCAAAGTTGACGTTGACAAACTTGGGCTCAATATCCCTGCTGACTATCACCCGAATGGCAACCTTGAAGGTTGGTTCTCACCGGACACCTATTATTTCAATGAAGGCAGTAGCGATAAAAAAGTGCTAACGGATTTATTTACCCGTCAACACAAAGCGCTGATGGAAAACTGGAACAATCGCCAAGCCAATCTGCCGTACAAAACACCGTATGAAGCGCTGATTATGGCATCGATTATTGAAAAAGAAACCAGTGTCGAAAGCGAGCGTGGTGAAGTGGCAGGCGTGTTCGTTAATCGTCTGAAGAAAAACATGCGCCTGCAAACCGACCCCACCGTGATTTATGGCATGGGCGATCGTTACGATGGTAATATTCGCAAATCTGACCTTGAAGAAAAAACCGCTTATAACACCTATCAAATTGACGGCTTACCACCGACACCAATTGCCTTGCCAAGTATTGCATCCATTAAAGCGGCACTTCACCCAAATCAGACCGATTCGCTATATTTTGTGGCAACGGGCAATGGCGGTCATAAATTTACCAGTAATTTAGAAGACCATAACCAAGCGGTGCAAGACTATCTGCGGGTAATGCGTGAAAAACGCGCCAGCCAAAACAGCCAATTAGGTCAGTAAAAAACGATACCCATGCAAACAGCTGCGAAAGCCCCCATTAGCGAAAAATTTATCTCATTTGAAGGTACCGAAGGGGTAGGTAAGTCCACCTTGATTGCCAATGTGGCAGCGCATTTGACCGCGCAAGGCATCGATTTTATCCAGACCCGTGAACCGGGCGGCAGTCCGTTTGCTGAGCAGTTACGCGCCATGTTACTTGACCCTGCAACGACTATGACAGAGGACAGTGAACTCTTATTGATGTTTGCGGCACGTGCCGATCATGTGGCGCAAGTGATTTTGCCAGCGCTCGCTCAGGGTCAATGGGTGCTGTGCGACCGCTTTACCGATTCCACCATTGCCTATCAAGGGTTTGGGCGCAAACGGGGCGATAGGGCAGAACTTAGCAAAATTGAATTATTGATTAGGCAGTTTGTGGCAAAAATGCCAGATATGACCATATGGTTAGATTTACCCGTCACAGAGGGGATGAGCCGTGCCAAAAATCGCGGCAAACTAGACCGCTTTGAGCAAAATCAGCTAGCGTTTTTTGAGCGGGTATATCAAGGATTTGCTTATCAAGCAGCACAGCAACCGCAGCGCGTCAAACGCATTGATGCGCAGGGTACACCTGATGAAGTGTTGGCAAAAGTGCTAACGCAGCTGGGTATTTAATGTCGTTATTTAGTGTTATAAAGCTTTTACAATTATTTTGAAAAAAGGGGATGATAAACATTCCCTTTTTTATTTAACCCATACTATGGCATAGATGGGGTTAAAATCACGTCTGCCGCCACTGGCAAAGTTTGTGGAAAGTCTTTGTTGTAATGTAGTCCCCGCGATTCGTGGCGACGTAGCGCCGAGCGCACAATGAGCTCAGAGACTAGCAGCAAATTACGCAATTCAATCAGATTTTTACTAACCACAAAGTTGGCGTAGTAATCATTTACTTCTTGTTTTAACAACAAAATGCGGTTGAGTGCGCGATGCAGGCGTTTATCCGAGCGCACAATACCAACGTAGTGCCACATGCTTTGGCGCAATTCATCCCAGTTTTGTAGTAGGATGACTTCTTCGTCAGGGTCGGTTACATGTTGGCTGTCCCAATCAGGAATAGCAGGAATGGGGGGAACGCGATTTTCTGCAAATGCAGCGGCAATATGCCGCGCTGCACTCATCCCGTACACAAAACACTCTAACAGCGAGTTACTCGCCATGCGATTGGCACCATGCAGACCCGTAAAGGACGTTTCGCCCATGGCATATAGATTGAACACGTCGGTTTGGGCGTTTTCATTGACCATCACACCCCCACACGTGTAGTGAGCGGCGGGTACCACGGGGATTTTATCTTGGGTCATGTCAATGCCCAGCTCTAGTAGCCGCTCATATAGCATAGGGAAATGACCTTTAATAAAAGCTGGTTCTTGATGCGTAATATCTAACCAAACATGACGTATTCCCAAACGCTTCATCTCAAAGTCGATGGCGCGAGCCACTATATCACGCGGTGCCAGCTCACCCCGTTCATCGAAGCGAAGCATAAAACGCTCACCTTCTGGGTGTTCTTTGGTTGCTGGCAGGCGCAGGTAGGCACCTTCACCGCGCATGGCTTCGGTAATTAAAAACGAACGCGCTTCTGGATGATAGAGACAAGTAGGATGAAACTGATTAAATTCCAAATTCGCAACGCGGCAACCTGCCCGCCATGCCATCGCGATACCATCGCCCGTGGCAATATCTGGGTTAGATGTATACAAATACGCTTTTGATGCCCCGCCGCAGGCTAAGGCGATAAAGGGCGCGGTAAAGGTAATGACTTGATTGGTGTTCAAATCAAGCGCGTACAGTCCCACGGCACGATTAGGCTCGCTAATCGGACTGTAGTTGTGTTTGCTAAGTTTGTTGGTGGTGATGACATCAATGGCAGCGACATACTCAAACAGTTTGACATTCGGGCATTGTTTGACACGTTTGGCTAACGTGGTAGAAATGGCCACCCCAGTGGCATCTGCCGCATGGATGATACGACGTTTGGTATGACCGCCTTCACGCGTCAGGTGCAAGGTTTCGTTTTCATCCAAGGTAAATTTGACACCTTGTTTGAGCAAAAACTCCACCGCTTCTCGGCTATGCTCTACCGTAAAACGTACCGCATCTTCATGACAAAGACCTGCCCCTGCAATCAAGGTATCATCGACATGCTCATCAACCGAGTCATCATCCGATAGTACCGCCGCCACGCCGCCTTGGGCATAAAAAGTGCTGGCTTCGGTGAGCTTGTCTTTTGCCAAAACCGCAATCGATAGATGGCTTGGCAAGGATAAAGCTAACGATAAACCTGCACCGCCACTGCCGACAATCACCACATCAAACGCGTGGCGATGGTTAGCCTGTGCTTGCGGCTGGAGAGTTTCTTTGATAGGGGAGTTTGACACATTAACGCTTGCTGTCATAACGCTGACGTCCTTCAAATTAATGAGTTAAAGAGCCAAAAAATCTAAGCAAGCGCTGAGCAAATTGGGTCACCGTGCTACATTTAAAAGGCTTTGTTTAAAAGGCTATCTTTAAAAGCTATGGTTAAAAGGCTAAGTTTAAAAAGCCATGGGAAAATAAGCTATCATATCAGTTTTTATAAATGATGGCGGATTTTTTGTACGGTTTGTTGTTTAAGTAGCAATCCCATCCAAATAGCCCATGGTTAAGGCTAAACAGGGTACGACGTATGCAAACGCGCTCGTCTTTGTTTTGCCGTCGCTGACAGACAATGGGGGAAAATGCAAAGTCAGGCGTTTTTTAAAGCAATTTAATACAAAAAATTCGCCTAGCTGTTCAGCCATTTTTTGCGATATGATGACAGTTTAAATTGTCATATCCATGATTGCCATTTATAATGGGCGCTTTTTTTTATACGTATTTGTCATGCAAATTATTGATTATTCTGTAAATTTAGGTAACGCTTTATATGGGTGGTAGCATGATTGGCAGTTGGCTAGGTCATCTTGGAGCGGTCATTGCCGTTTTGGTAATCCTATGGTCGTGCCTAAAAACCGTGCAACTCAAAGCCCGGACGGATAACCTGCAAATCCTGCTACAACTGGTCAGTTTCTACGCGCGCTATTGGTTTGTTTGGTTGTTGGTGTGGGCAAACGTGCAACTGCTGTATGACAACCAAATTATTTACTGGCTGCTTATCGCGTTATCCTTGTTGTATATCTATATGAGCTGGGTTGAGCCCAATCGGCTGCGCGTTTCGCATTTTTCAATCAATTTGACCGCATCTGCGAACTATCAGCCTGCGACCGATATTTCACTGGCTGCAGCAGCATCTCAACCTCTACAAACTATCAAACTACATCAAACTGCAAAAATTGCGGTGCTGAGTGATATCCACATTGGTATATTTTCTAACCCCCATCAGTTAGCGCGTTTGGTGAAATGCCTTAACCGCTTAGATGTTGATGCGGTGCTGATTTTGGGTGATTGGTTATATCAAGCGACAACTTTGGATGCCCATCTAAGCCCATTTAAAACGCTGAACAAGCCTTGCTATACCGTCCTTAGCGATGCCGATACCCAGCAGGTTGTCGATGATGCACAAAATAGCGAACCTGCTAGCAATATGCAGTTAATGAATATTTTGCCAACCTTCGGTATTCAATTATTGCCTGAGCAAGGCTTGCGCATTGCCGGGATAAAAATCATAGGCATTCATAATGGCAGTACAATGGATTTACCGCGCGTGATTGAACAGCAGCGCAGCGCGGGGCAGCCATTAGTCATTGCCACCCATGATATCAAGCAGTTAGAAGCCAATCCACGAACCTTAAGTGACGCCAACAACGATACGTTGGTGATTGCGGGGCAAACGCATGGGGGGCAGGTCAATATACCTGTATTGACACCGCTGATGGTCAGAGCATTGACAGGCAATAAACTGGCGGCAGGGTTACGCAGACCAGATACAGCCAAACAATCCGATTATCATCCCAAAGCACTCAATGAGGCTGACAAACCCAGCAAACGCTACCAAGTATGGGTGAATACTGGGATTGGCATGACAGGGTTGCCGTTTCGTTTTAATTGTCCCCCTACCATTGATGTGCTAACCATCCAAGTTCAAACGGCTAATACTTAACCAATCCCATTAAACAATCCGACTAATCAGGGTAAACCAGTCATTGCCTTATTATCAGGTTAAGTGGGGTCTATAACCTGTTTTGCTACAGCAATGGAGAAACTTGCGTTTGCTATCAAAGCGCTTAAACTTCGCCCCAAATGTATGCTACACTAGACAAAAATTTTCAAAAAATTGTCGCAGCTGTTACATATTCTACTTAAGGTTTTGTCCAAGGTATTGTTATGACCCCCATTTTAGATAAACTACAAGGCTCTATGGTCGCATTGATTACACCTATGCATAGCAATGGTGACGTCGATTGGCAATCATTGGCAAATCTCATTGATTGGCAAATCGAGCAAAGTACGGACGTACTGGTATCGGTTGGTACGACGGGTGAATCCGCAACCTTATCGATGCAAGAGCATGTGGACGTCATTGAATTTACCATGAAGCAAGTGGGTGGTCGTATTCCTGTCATCGCGGGTACGGGCGCTAACAATACCGTTGAAGCCATTGAGCTGACCCAGCACGCCAAACAAGCGGGGGCGGATGCCGTGCTGTTGGTTGTGCCTTACTACAATAAACCGACCCAAGAAGGGCTATACTTACACTATAAAGCCATTGCTGAAGCCGTGGACATTCCCCAAGTGCTATACAACGTACCCGGGCGCACCATCGTGGATATGCAGCAAGCGACTGTCGAGCGCCTAGCGGACATCGAAAATATCATCGCGATTAAAGATGCGACGGGTGACGTGGCGCGTGGTGCCAAACTGATTGAAGCAGTAAAAGGTCGCATGATTGTATTGTCAGGGGATGATGAAAGCGCGTTAGCACTGATGCGTCATGGGGCAAAAGGCAATATCTCAGTGACCGCCAATGTCGCACCAAAAATCATGAGCCAAATTTTTGGCTTGGCACTCAAAGGTGAGTTTGAACAAGCCGAAGCATTAAACCAAAAAATAGCCCATTTACACCAAGATTTATTTATCGAGTCAAGTCCCATTCCTGCAAAATATGCCTTATACAAAATGGGTCATATCGAGCAAGGTATCCGTTTACCATTAACTTGGCTTACCCCAGAACACCAACAAGTGATGGATGAAGCACTTGCCAAAGCAGGTTTACTATGAAAAAAACACTCAGCGCTAACCACAATCGATTCAACGCCCAGCTAGCCCTAGCGATTATTGCCTCTGCTAGCATTGCTATGACAGGCTGTACTACTTTTAAACGTAAAGTTGGCGACAATTCTTTGGACTATACCAAAACCAAAAAACTTGAACCCATCCAATTACCGGCAGATGCACAAACGCTACCTTTTACGCCAGTTTATGCAGTGCCGCAATCGGGTGAAAATACGTTAAAAATCACAAAAGAAGGCAGTAAGCGTTTTGAGCTACCGCGTCCAATTAGTACCGTAAAATAGAGAGTGGCTGACCGCATCTATGATAGTTTGCAGCTGGTGTTGCTAACCGCGTATCAGCCAATCAATGCAACTGTCATAAATTAGCTACTCTGAGCCAACCTTAGCCAATCTTAAACAGCCATTTGGGAATTACCATGCAAAAACTCGATTTACTTTATAAAGGCAAAGCAAAATCCGTCTTCGAAACTGACAATCCAGATTATCTGATTTTAGAATTTCGTGATGATACCTCTGCGTTCAACGGCGAGCGTATCGAACAGTTAGCGCGTAAAGGCAAAGTCAATAACCGCTTTAATGCCTTTATCATGCAAAAACTCAGCGAAGCAGGCATCGAAACCCATTTTGAACAGCAATTATCGGATGAAGAAGTGCTGGTCAAACGCCTAACAATGATTCCCGTCGAGTGTGTGGTACGTAACTATGCAGCAGGCAGCCTAGTACGTCGCTTAGGCTTGCAAGAAGGTCAAGCGTTGACACCACCTACCTTTGAATTATTCTATAAAGATGACGGTCTGGGCGACCCAATGGTAAATGATTCATTAGCGGTATCACTCGGCTGGGCAACGCAAGCACAACTGGATGAAATGAAAGCCTTAACCTTCAAAGTCAATGACGTGTTATCAAAAATGTTTGATGACGGTGGTTTGATGTTGGTGGATTTCAAACTAGAATTTGGGGTATTCAAAGACCGTATCGTACTGGGCGATGAGTTCTCGCCCGATGGTTGCCGCGTCTGGGACAAACAAACCAAGAAAAAACTGGATAAAGACCGTTTCCGTCAAAGCCTCGGTGATGTGGTGGAAGGTTATGAAGAAGTTGCCCAGCGTATTGGCGTGTCTTTGGTTGATGAGTCAGGTCGATAAATCGGATTCATTCATCAAGCTAGCTAATCGCTACAGCGCATCTAATTAAATCCAATTAAATTTGGATGGCATGTGAAATAGATAAACATCTAAAACTGGGGCTTGCTCCAGTTTTGTGTTTTTAGCAGGTTATTTAAGTTTAAGTTTAAGTTTTTAGCCCTCAATATGATTAACAAAAGAGTCTTTCATTTGGACAACCCTATCACTCATCAATATATCAAGCACCCGCTCACCACCTTGACCCAATTCAATCGCAATCCCAGACCTTGGCATATGCCATTGTTTGTGGCATTTGCGATTAGTTTTCCAGTGATGGTCGGGGCGTATCTGGGTGATTTGCGCATGGGGCTACTCGCGTCACTCGGTGCGATGGTGATTTTAAACTTACCCTATACTGGGTCGTTATTGTCTCGCATGACCACGGTATTGGCGTGTAGTTTTGGGATGGTCGCGTGTTTTGCCGTTGGTTTGGTCGCCCACAACGTACCCATCTTGACAATTCCCCTGATGTTTTTTGTGACCTTTTGGTGTACGCTGTTTAGCCGTTATTATAAGTTACCACCGCCTGCTGGGCTGTTTATCATCATGGCTTCAGCGATTGCGCTGTTTATGCCTGCACCGGTGTCACAAATCCCACAGCTGATTGGCGTGGTGGCATTGGGCGCGTTGTTTGCGGGGATGGTGGCGTGTTTTTATGCGTTACTGCTAATTTATAACAAGCCTGTCTTACCGGTAAACACACCGATGCCCGTGCGGGAGATTTTGGGTGATACTTTTATTGTATCGTCGTTTATTGCTTTATCATTGCTGCTCGCGCTGTGGCTAGAGATGCCCAAGCCCTATTGGGTGCCGATGAGCTGCTATGTCATCATGCAAGGGATGAATTTTCAAAGCATATGGATCAAGCAGATACATCGTATTGTGGGTACAGCGATTGGTATGCTGCTAGCTTGGCTATTGCTATCGGTGCATTTGAGCGATATGGGTGTGGCGCTAGGCATTTTTGGCATGATGTTTTGCATTGAGACTTTTGTGGTACGCCATTACGGGGTGGCGGTTATTTTTATCACCCCACTGACCATCTTTTTGGCAGAGTACAGCGCGGTACAGCCTACCGCAATCAGTGAGATTATCGTCATGCGGTTTTGGGACACCGTGCTCGGCTGTCTCATGGGTGTGCTAGGCGGTATTGTCATTTTATCACCGATAGTGAGGCAAAAATTACAAGTCATCGTCGATAAAATCGTGGCGAAATTGCCAATTTAGCTTTTTTATCCAAAAAAACAAAAAAGCCACTCGATAATCTGGGTGGCTTTTTTATAATCTTTAAAACTCATCTTTAACACTAATGCTTAAAACTAACCGCTAACATGAACCGCTCAATCCCAAGACAGTCATCACCCCATCGAGTCCTGCGACTGTTACCGCATAATCTGCTTGGGCGCGCACAATCGGTTTGGCGCGATAGGCAATACCGATATCAGCTAGTCCTAGCATTGGCAAGTCATTAGCGCCATCGCCGACAGCAACAGTCTCTGACAGCTTAATGCCTAGACGCTGTGCTACGGCTTGCAAAATTTCGGCTTTACGCTTGCCATCTACAATCGCTGAGGTGATTTCACCTGTCACTAGATTATCGACGATATCTAGGTCATTGGCATAACTCTCATCCATCCCTAAGCTGTTTTTCACGTATTCGGCAAAATAGTTAAAGCCACCTGAGACCAATACCACATAGTAACCATGATTTTTTAGTGCGCTAATCAAGCGTTTTGCCCCTGGGCTAAAGGTAATGTGATTGGCAATAATATCTTCGAGCACCTCACTTGATAACCCTTTAAGCAAAGCCACACGGCGAGTAAAGCTTTGGGCAAAATCAATTTCGCCGCGCATGGCAGATTCGGTGATCGTATCGACTTGCTCACCAATCCCGGCTTTTTTTGCCAATTCCACAATCACTTCTTGCTCAATCAAGGTCGAATCCATATCAAACAACGCCAGTTTATGCGGGCGCACCAATGTCGCAAGGGGCATGACATTGATATCTACGTGATAGAGGTTGTTGGCGGCGACTTGTTTGACCCGTTGGGGTAAGTCGCTGATATCGCTATCTGATTCCAGCGTCACAATCCAGCGAATTGTCGTCACAGGACTGGTTTGCTCAGCTTGGGCGAGTGTGTCATTGGCTTGCCAATCAAGCTCATTGACTAAGGTGTCTTGATGTAAGAGGCGAATGGCAGGATGAAGGCTTGCAAGGGTTTCGCTGACTTGGCTCAATAGCCCCAATTCAAACTTGGCAGCGCTTAGGGTAATCGCGTAACTATGGGGAAAATGCTGATTAAGTTGATACAAAAAATTCGTCGTCATGGTAGTTTACCCCTTGTATGCCAAAAAAATAAACATGATAATGTAGCATTTAATCGCTCCTAAAGAAAGTTTAATCTACCCATGAATCATCTAGCTCCCCGTCAAGGCAAATTCGCTATTGTGCTACTTATTAGTTTTTGTTTACATTTTTTGATGCTTACTTTTAGTAGTGAAAAATCCCAATACGAGCAGCGTACCCAAAAGGGTGAAAAAATTGTTGAACAGTTAGCCAAAGAAGCCATGGTGGGCATCACGAGCCAAGATAGAATTAGCCTGAGCGTCTTGGCAAACCGCTACCAAGTAGATCAGGAAGTCGCCAAGCTTGTCATCAGTGACCAAAACAACCAGCCGCTGGTGCAAACGGGACAAGCGCAAAACGAAGTGGGGCAGGTAATTGATAAACCCATTATCCAAAACAACCAAGTTCTCGGTCACGCCACTATCATTATGAAAGCGGTCTCCAAAGGCGAGATTGTCAGTAGTCAATGGTTGTTTGTATTAGGGTCAGCAATTTTGCATGGGTTTTTATGGTTGATTTATGGCTATATGGCGCGCCCAACGCAGGAAC
Source organism: Moraxella sp. CTOTU47724 (assembly GCF_032014955.1). Classification (NCBI taxonomy): domain Bacteria; kingdom Pseudomonadati; phylum Pseudomonadota; class Gammaproteobacteria; order Moraxellales; family Moraxellaceae; genus Moraxella; species Moraxella sp. CTOTU47724. Next base: position 338 of record NZ_DALZSV010000004.1, on the reverse strand, counting down.
AGCTTGCGCAATTGGGTGAAAAAGTCCAGCAGCATATCGCGCTTGCGCGTGGCGGTTTAGCACCCCCCAACCCTGTATTGACAGCCGATGGTGAATTGCAGTTAGACGAAGACACCTTGTACAATAAAGCAGGGGATAGCAACGCCACCGCGCAACCTGCCGCCACTGGCAAAACCATCAATGATTTTTTAAATCGAGAAAAATCAAAATCTGCTAAAGACATTCACCAAACCCAGCCTACAGCCACTGAAGCGACTGACAATCTGGCTCAAGAAAATATAGTAGACAGCCAAAAACAGCCTGAAATTGAATTACAAATTCATTTTTATGACCAGTAT
>NZ_DALZSV010000003.1:0-96676 GCF_032014955.1 Moraxella sp. CTOTU47724 | reverse complement strand
CTTTTTTACATGGCATCATCCATTTGGTCATGTTAGCCACTTTTGTGTTTTTCTCAATTATCCCCTAACCCTAAAGGAATAAATGGCATAGAAAATTGGCGTAATAAATGACGTAATAAATGAAAAGACTACTTGCAATCAGTAACATTCCTTTACTAAATACTTATGCTCATCGATTTAAGTTTTTGCTAATCTAGAGGGTAACTAGAATAACGCCATAATTAACACGATTATCGTTGTAGTGATGTGAGGTCGTTCTAGTCATTTGAGGTGTTGAAACGATTATTTAGGCGTTTCAACAAACTATACATTAAAAAGCGTGCATTAAAATATTACAACATAAGGAAAAACAAATGGGACTATTTAGTTTTGCAAAAGACATCGGTGATAAAATCTTTCATCGTAACAAAGACGCTGCGCCAGCATCGACACCTGCATCAAATGTTGCACCAACCGCAGCGCCTGCCGCTTCTACTGAGCCATCTGCACAAGAGATTGCAAACTTATTGATTCAGCGCATCCAACAAAATGCCAAAATTGACAACCTATCAGTCAACTATGACGGTAATACTGACAAAGTAACCATTAATGGTTCTGCTGCTAACCAAGCAGAGCGCGAAAAAGCCATTCTAGCGGCAGGTAATGTACAGTATGTAGCACAAGTGGAAGACAACATCACGGTTGCGACGCAAGAGCCAGAATCTCGTATGTACACAGTGAAATCAGGCGATACGCTGTCAAAAATTTCAAAAGAAGTGTATGGCGATACCAACCAATACAACAAAATCTTTGAAGCCAACAAACCATTATTATCTGACCCAAATAAAATCTATCCAGGTCAAGTACTTCGTATCCCAGCTTAATTTTTACCTTAAGCCTTTTAAAAAACCAGTGACCCCTGTCGCTGGTTTTTTTATAAAAAAATTTGCATATCGACAAATAAAATTTTATAGTATGCCGCTTATTCATTAGTTTTGATAACATATCAAACTGTGAATGTACCCAAACTTTTATTTCAGCTCTGTTTTGGCATTCCGATGTTAGTACCATCGCCAAAACCGCCACCCTAGCAAAAGGAAAAAAGGAGACACATGATGTCCGTACTTACTCACAACGTAAAACGTCTAAACAACACTGTTGATGTGTCTACCGCCTGTTTTAACTAATTAAAATTTGGTTTTTTAACAGCGTATATGCCATACGCCCCTCCATTTACCGATTTTGATTTACCAAACCCAAAGCATCACCATCAATAGTAACTGACTGAGAATAAAGCGAATATTGGCTTTTGATTGTGTTTATTGTGATGGTAATAATTTGGGTTTTTTGTTGTCTAAAATTTTCCTATTTCCCCATGTCCCTATTTTTACATGCCATAGAAATCGTCGGATAGCTAAAGCGCACCCTACAATAGTTAACAAACTTTAGCTAACAAACTTTTTCAGAGCATTTAGTGTTTCAAACGCATTTACGTGTGTCAGTCTTGTTTGCCAGTCGTGTTAAACGATTGGACGACGTTTTATTATTTAAATTTACTTATCAAACTTATTTCAAAAAAATTTAATTATCATTTATTGGTCTAAATTTGCTACGCTAAAAATGTTAAGGGTAAGTGAATTTAGCATTAAAAAAGAAAAAATATATGAGTATTCAATTAGTATTAAATAAATCTGCGCAACATGGCGTACCTGTCAAAGTATTTACCAAAGATATTGAACAAGAAGCCATCCAGCAGTTACGTAATCTTGCCCAGCTTGAATTTGTCCATCACCACATTGCAGTGATGCCTGATGTGCATGTAGGCAAGGGTGCGACTGTGGGTAGTGTGATTCCGACGAAAGATGCGATTATTCCTGCGGCGGTGGGTGTGGATATCGGCTGCGGCATGAATGCGGTGCGACTGTCGCTCAAAGCCCACCAATTGCCCGATAATCTGGCTAAAATCCGTACAGCGATTGAAGCCAAAGTCCCTGTCGGTTTTAACCAGCACCAAGCCATCACGGTGAAAATGACTACGCTTGACCCACTTGCCAAACGCTTAAAGCGCATCACCGATAAGCACAAGGGGCTACTCAAAATGCTGCGCAACTTTGAGCGAACTTGGGCAAAACAGCTCGGTACACTGGGCGGTGGTAATCATTTTATTGAGCTGTGTATCGATGAGAATGAGGATGTCTGGGTGATGCTGCATTCGGGCAGTCGCGGCATTGGCAACTGTATTGGTGAGTATTTTATTACCCTTGCCAAAAAGGAACAGCAAAGCCGTTTTGGGCATGTGCCAGACCGTGATTTGGCGTATTTTGCCCAAGGTTCCCATAGTTTCGACGATTACCTCGAGGCAGTGCAGTGGGGGCAGGATTATGCGTTAGAGAATCGCCGCGAGATGATGCGGCTGATTATCAATGTGTTACAGCGTGAACTGCCGCATTTTACGCTGACAAAAGAGGCGATTAATTGCCATCACAATTATGTCAGCCAAGAACATCACTACGGTGAGGATGTCTACGTAACCCGTAAAGGGGCAATTTCTGCTTTCGAGGGCGAGCTTGGTATTATACCTGGCTCGATGGGGGCAAAATCCTATATCGTCAAAGGCAAGGGCAATAGCGAGGCGTTGTGTTCGTGTTCACATGGGGCAGGGCGACGCATGAGCCGTGGCAAAGCGATGCGGCATTTTAACCTTGATGACCTAAGAGCCCAGACGGCGGGCGTGGAGTGCCGTAAAGACAAGGGCGTGATGGATGAAATTCCAGAGGCGTATAAAGATATTGATGCGGTAATGGCGAATCAGTCGGCGCTGGTCGAAGTCGTGCATACGCTCAAACAAGTGATGTGTATTAAAGGATAAACCATGAAAAACCAAAAACAATTAATTAAATTGGGCGAGCAACTGGAGAAAAATCCGTCAATCGCGCAATCCAATTTGGCTGTTAAACCCCGTAATTACTTGGCGTTAAATCCGCTTTTGCAAAAAGGCGGACTGCATGAAAAAGACGATGTCGAAATCGCCCGCAAAAAACAGCGGCGACAAACCAAGCAGGATTTGCGAAAACAAGTTTGGCGACAGGAAGCGTAATAACCAAACACCCCAGATTTTGGGGTGTTTAGTTGACGCCTATACAATATAAACTTATTCAAATACCACGTCTGCGCCATCGGCTATCGTGCCATACAGACTTAGCGCATCCCAATTGGTCAAACGCACACAACCGTGTGATTTTTGCGCGCTGATTAACTCAGGCTCAGGCGAGCCATGAATACCATAACTCCGTTTTGATAACCCAATCCAAGCACGCCCCACAGGGTTGTTGGGTCCTGGTGGTAGCCACTTTTCTTTGGAAGAAAAATCAGTATTATAGGTGGGGTTTAATACCCGATTTTTAACTTTTAAGGTGCCAGAGGGTGAGGGGGTGTAATTAGAGCCGACTGTTGTCGGGTAGCTTGCAACAAGCTCACCACTAGCAGCATAGGCGTACAAGATATTTTTCTTTTTATCGCTCACAACCTTAGTCACTTCCGTCATATTGGGCTGATAAGGATTGTAGACGGTGATAATATTACCCGCTTTGAGTGGCGTGGTGGGGTTTAATCGACTTACCAGCTTTTGGCTCATATGAAATTTTTCAGCTACCGCTTCACGCGCTGATTTGTATTGCATGTCTCTGGGCACTTTGGTAATCACCAAATCATCGCGCGTTAGCTGATAATTGATAAAAATCGGCTGCTTATTTAACGTCTCGTTGCTGGTTAACGCTGACCAAGTGGCTTCATTCATCGTGGTGGTTACGGGCAGATTGTGTTTTTGCTGAAAAATCTGCATCGCTTTGATGGTATTTTTATTCATTATTCCTGTCAGTGCACCCACACTATGCCCATGCCAGTTAAGCAGGGCTTGGGTCTTAAATACCAGCAGTTCATCAGGTTTAATGGACACTTGTTTTGATGGTAACGCGTCTTTGTTAGCCACGGATGACGGATTGTCATTAGCCGATTGTTTGAGCGCAGCATAGTCAATAGTTGATTGAAAACCCGTCACAGATGGGGTCGCTGAGGCAGGCGGGGTTGATGCGGCTTGTGACGCCACCACCGCAGAGGCAGGCATGGTTTTTAATTCAATAGCGCCTTTGGGTGACCAACTCACTTGGTTTACTTGCTGGGCAATCATCGGTAAATTATCAGTGGTATAGGCAATCTCTGGCAAGGCTTGTTTCAGTCGTTGCTGCACCAAGCTTGTGCCAATAAACTGTTGACTGACATTGGCTTTTAGCGTTGGGGCAGGCGAAGAGGCAGCGACACTTGCGGTTGTACTGGCTGCAGTACTAGCTGTAGTACTTGCTGTCGGAACTGTGGGTACATCCATAGCTTGATTGGGTGACTGTTGACAGGCAGATAAACTGATAGCAAGCACGATGCTTGTAAAGCAAGGTAAAATTTTATGATAAGAAGACATAGTCATTGAAATTTAAGAAAAATTTAGCAAGGGAGGATGGAAGGTCATCGAGGTTTTAGAGAAACGATAATGGCATACTATAGCAAAACTGGTTTCAAGATAAGCAGGATTTTACAAATTTTTCAAAAAAATGTTGGCAAAAATGCCGTAAAAAAAGGCAGGTTAGATTAGCTAACACTACCTTTAACGCAGGATAAAAATTAGGGTAATCAAAGATTATAAGTTAGCGATAACTGCATCACCCATATCTGAGCAAGAAACCAGCGTGGTGCCTTGTTCAAAGATATCGCCTGTACGTAACCCTTGCTGTAATACTTTTTGCACTGCTTGCTCAACTTGCGTGGCACGGGCTTCATCATTGAGGCTATAACGTAACAGCATCGCCAATGACAAAATGGTTGCCAATGGATTGGCTTTATTTTGACCGGCGATATCAGGGGCAGAACCATGCGATGGTTCATATAGCCCTTTACCTGTGTCATTTAAGCTCGCGGATGGTAGCATACCAATAGAGCCAGTCAGCATTGAGGCTTGATCTGACAAAATATCGCCAAAAATATTGCCGGTGGCAATCACATCAAACTGTTTTGGGGCTTTGACCAGCTGCATCGCTGCATTGTCGACATACATGTGAGTCAATTCAACATCTGGGTATTCGGCAGCGACTTCAGTGAAAATCTGCTTCCAAAACTCTGTGGTCTCAAGTACGTTAGCTTTATCAACTGAGCAGAGTTTTTTACCGCGTTTTTGTGCCGCTTCAAAAGCGACTTTGGCAATACGGCGAATTTCTGATTCGCTGTATTTCATGGTGTTATAGCCTTCTTTCTCACCGTTTTCAAGCGTGCGAATACCGCGTGGTTCACCAAAATAAATATCGCCGGTGAGCTCACGGACAATCAAAATATCTAACCCAGATACCACCTCAGGTTTTAAAGTTGAGGCATTGGCAAGCTCTGGATAAAGAATGGCTGGGCGAAGATTGGCAAATAGATTTAAGTCTTTACGAATCGCCAGTAATCCACGCTCTGGGCGCACTGAGCGTTCAAGGCTATCATACTGTGGGCCGCCGACAGCACCGAGCAATACCGCATCAGCCTTGCGGCACAGGGTTTGGGTAGCTTCTGGATAGGGTGAGCCATGCGCATCATACGCTGAGCCACCTAACAGCCCATACTCATAGCGAGCGTCTAAGCCTTGCTCGATTAATTTGTCCAATACTTTGACAGCTTGTCCAATGATTTCAGGACCAATACCATCACCTTGTAATACGGCGATCTGTTTTGTCATGTTACTTCCTTCACGTTAATCCACAACTTTTTGCTGACAACGCAGCTTTTAAAATTTTGTTAGTTTCTAAAAAATAATCGAATCAGGCATTATTGAATGACGCTTTCTTGGATAAAGCTTTTTGTGAGAAAAGCTTTTAGGGGCATCTATAAAGCAATCTTTATAAATTCATTCGATAAAGCGCCTTGCTGATTAGGTTTTTTACACCATTGATTGGTAAGTTTGGCATTTTCATACAAATCAATACACAGTGGCGTTGGGGCAGACTGCGCTAGCAAACTATAATCGGTCTTTTGAATTTGGCGGTAGGCTTTGAGCTCATAGCGTTTACCGCTTTCAAAACGATGGATAAAACTGAAACTTTCAACTGTCGTCAAATCTTCATCCAAATAAAAACGGGTGGCAACCATGTGCTGACCACTGGGAAAACTTACCAAGTAATTTGGTATAGTAGACTTGCTCTGCGGCTTACTCATCAAAGGTGTGACGGTCACTGGGCTGGTCATTGAGCTATGGTTGCCAAGTGTAGCGCTCGGGGTGTGAGTCGATTGATTAATAACTGACAACGTGCCAATACGATTGATTTCACAGGCATAAATACCGGTACATTTTAGGGTGCTTTTGCCTGCAGCAATCGGTTGCGGCGCTGTTACCACTGAGGGTTTGGCGCGTGCGCTTGGCTGCTTTGTCATTGATTGACAGCCAGATAGCGCCACTGCCGAACAAATCGCAATGGCTATACCTACAACAGGCAAACAGTCAAGGCGAAAAAAGCGCTTCGTAAACATCATGGTCGTTATTCCCTCAAATCAAAAAAAGCAATTAAAAAATTGCAGTAACAGGGTGCCTGCCATAGTTAAATGATGATAACCATGGCGGATGATGCCATGATTTAAACACAGTCCTAGGCACATTAAAATGTGACTAACATAACCAATATCCCAACCTTTGTCAAAAAATGCCTTTTTAGACGCGGCTTATACGCAGATTGGGATAGATGATGGATAAGCTCTCAATGATAAATCATCAATAATGAAACGCTACTGACATTGTACATTTACCTAACCAAGCAGCACTTTAAGCCGCGCCTGTGCCAAATACCCAAGGGCGTGATTGTTTGGCGTTCTCTTCATACGCTTTGATGCTATCAGCTTGCTGTAATGTCAGACCAATATCGTCTAAACCGTTGAGCAGACAGTGCTTACGAAATTCATCGACGTCAAACGAATAGCTTTTACCTGAGGGTGAAATCACTTGCTGATTTTCTAAATCCACGGTTAATTGATAGCCATCTTGGGCAAAACATTCGGCAAACAATTCACTGACCGCATCTTCGCTTAAAATCACTGGCAACATGCCATTTTTAAAGCAGTTGTTGTAGAAAATATCGGCAAAACTGGGCGCAATCACCGTGCGAAAACCGTATTCTTCGAGCGCCCAAGGGGCATGCTCACGGCTTGAACCACAGCCAAAGTTTTTACGTGCAAGCAAAATGTTAGCACCTTGATAACGGGGCTGATTTAAAATAAAGTCAGGGTTAATGGGGCGTTTGCTATTGTCTTGACCGGGATAGCCTTCGTCCAAATAACGCCATTCATCAAATAGATTGGCACCAAACCCTGTGCGTTTGATAGATTTCAAAAACTGTTTTGGAATGATTTGGTCAGTGTCCACGTTTGAGCGGTCTAGCGGGCAGACAATGCCTTGCTCAAGGGTATATTTTTTCATAGTTCTACCTTAATAATTTCTCACGTCAACAAAATGACCGGCTAATGCGGCAGCGGCGGCCATGGCAGGGCTGACCAAATGGGTACGCCCACCATTGCCTTGACGACCTTCAAAGTTACGATTGGAGGTACTGGCGCAATGTTCTTTTGGCTGTAATTTATCCGCATTCATGGCAAGGCACATCGAGCACCCTGGCTCCCGCCATTCAAAACCGGCTGCAGTAAAGATTTTATCCAGCCCTTCGCTTTCTGCTTGTTGTTTAACCAACCCAGAACCGGCTACCACAATCGCTTCTTTGACGCTATCTGCGACTCTGCGACCTTTGATAACCGCCGCCGCCGCGCGAATATCTTCAATACGTGAGTTGGTACAAGAGCCGATAAACACCCGATCGACTTTGATGTCGGTGACCGGTTGGCCTGCGGTCAAACCCATATACTCATAAGCGCGTGTCCAAGCCTCTTTTTGTACGTCATCTTTTGCGGCATCTAGGGTAGGGACGTGCGCGCTGATATCCACCACCATCTCAGGGGATGTGCCCCAAGATACTTGGGGGGCGATGTCCGCGCCTGCCATCTCAATGACGGTATCAAACACGGCATCAGCATCTGAATGCAGGGTTTGCCAGTAAGCCACGGCTTTATCCCACATTTCACCGGTAGGCGCATAGGGACGACCTTTGACGTATTCAATGGTGGTGTCATCAACGGCTACCATACCAACGCGCGCGCCGGCTTCAATTGCCATATTACACACGGTCATACGTCCTTCCATGCTCATGTCACGGAACACATCGCCTGCAAATTCAATGGCGTAGCCTGTCCCGCCCGCGGTGCCGATTTTTGCAATAATCGCTAGTACCACGTCTTTGGGGGTGACACCTTCACCCAATTTGCCATCGACTTTGATAAGCATATTTTTCATCTTGGTTTGCACAAGACATTGTGTTGCCAATACATGCTCAACCTCACTGGTACCGATGCCGTGGGCAAGACAGCCTAACGCACCATGGGTTGCGGTATGTGAGTCGCCACACACTACGGTCATCCCAGGTAATACCAAACCTTGTTCTGGGCCTACCACATGCACAATGCCTTGGCGCACGTCATTGATGGTAAATTCAGTGATGTTAAATTTGGCACAGTTTTCATCGAGTGTGGCTACTTGCAGGCGAGAGACGTCATCTTTAATGCCTGCCACCCCTTCTTTACGTTCGCTCGCCACTGTCGGGACATTATGGTCAGGAGTGGCGATGTTTGCTGACAAACGCCAAGGTTCACGATTGGCTAATGACAAGCCTTCAAATGCTTGCGGGCTTGTGACTTCATGTAATAAATGACGGTCGATATAGATAAGACTAGAACCGTCGTCTCGTTGATTGACTAAGTGATCTTGCCAAAGTTTATCATAAAGCGTTTGCGCTGCCATGACACATATCCTATGGTTTTTTTATAAAGGGGCGTAGTAATCGGGTAAACAATAACGCCATTATAACAAAGAAAAATGATAATTTTAATTGATGATTTTTATATTTTATAAAAATTTTAGGAATGTATTGGGCAATTAAATAAATTGTATTTGTCTATACGTTATCTTATAATCTTATTTAATGTATTTTTTAAAGAATGAAACTTTTATTTATATCAAATGGTAGGGTTTTAGTTTTGGGGGAAAGATGAATACCACAAATTTAAATACTTTTTTAGCGGTTATGCAAACAGGTAGTATCTCGCAGGCGGCTGATAAACTATTTATTACACAGCCTGCAGTGAGTAAGCGTATCAAAAACTTAGAAGACGAATTTGATGTCACCCTTTTTGATACCGTGGGTCGTGGTATTATCCCAACCCAAGCGGCACATGACTTGATACCCCATGCCAAACGCTGGCTAGATGATTACGATAATCTAAAAATTAATCTTAAAAACCGCCAGCAAACGGTGTCAGGTAAACTGATTATCGGTACCAGTCATCATATTGGTTTACATCATCTGCCAGCTGTCCTCAAACAATTTATCCAAAGCTATCCTGCGGTACAGCTGGAAGTGCATTTTGTCGATTCTGAGCAAGCGCATAAAGCCGTCCTTGATGGCGACTTGTCGTTGGCTTTTTTAACCCTACCCCCTGTGTATGATAAACGTCTAAATTATCATATGCTATGGTCAGATCCGCTGCATTTTGTGACGGGTGTTTTATCGCCACTGGCGCATAAAATGAACGTGACGCTTGAGCAATTGGCGAATTATCCAGCGATTTTACCCGCCGCCAATACCTTTACCAGCCAAATCACTTTAGCTGAATTTGCCAAATATAACTTAAAACCGTATGCCACGATGAGCACCAACCCGCTAGAGTCGATTCGTATGTTGGTGTCGGTTGGGCTAGGCTGGTCGGTGTTACCACAAACGTTAGTCAATCAAGATTTACAGCCGATTAATATGGATACCCCCGTTGAGTTGCAACGCTATTTGGGTTTGGTTACTAACCCAAATATCACGGTATCTGCAAGTATGGCAGCCTTACTTGATATGTTAGGATTAGAGGTGGATGGTAAACATCGCGATTAATGGATCGATATAAAAAAAAGCCTATCGATGTGATAGGCTTTTTTTATGAGACTTACTTTTTCTGATAAGTTAAACGCAGCCCATAAATCCAAGCATCGTTGTTTTGGAAATCACCCACTAAGTCGCCATTGGGGATTTTTGATTTGGCATCGCCAAACATCAAATATTTCACGCCTGCCGACACGGCAACTTCGGGTGTAACATTGTACTTGGCGCCTAGACCCACATTCCAATGACCTTCGACAGGCCCTAAGGTGGTGGTGGGATCACCCGCGCCGCTATCCCAACCCACTGAGCCTGATACCGCCCATTGATTACTTAATTTTTTACCCAAGCCCACTTCTGCTGCCCAGCCATCATCTGAGTAATCAATCAAGTTTAAACCATTGGGATATAGGGGTTTAAAATCCGCGCCGGTGGCTTTTTTGGTCGTTGCATTATACAAAGGCGGTTTGATTGAAAAATCACTCCAAGGTACCCAGCGCAGTTTTGCGGTCAATAGGGTGGTTGGATTGAGACCTGTTTGAAAGTCAACATTCACAGATTTTGGGGTAGTGATGGTCATGTCATAACTGCCTGATTCGCCAGTTGCTGGCATGTATTCATACGCTACGGTGTCATGATCAATTTCAGAGCGATAAGTCAACGCCGCTTTAAGCGCAATCTCAGGTTTGCTATAGGCTAAACCTGCCATCCAACCATAACCATTCGATTGGGCAAAGATGCCATCATAACCTTGGGTAGAATTGTAGGCTTTACCGCGTAAATGCACTTCACCTTCTAATTTTTGTAATACCGGCCCGCCATATACTTGCCAGTTATTTTTTTCGCCAAATTTGACCCCCACCAAACCCGTGAAGTTTTTACTATCAACGGAGGCATTGGTACCTTCGTTGGGATGCTGAGCGATATTGCTTGCTAGATTGTAGGCTGCCCCTGCTTGCTGTGCGGTTTTAACCGCGTTAGCTGCATTATAAGCGAGTGTTTGGTTGGTTGGATCTGCTTTATAAGCAGCAGCAGCGGTTTTTGCAGCTGTGGCGGCTGCTAGCGCCGCTTGTCCTGCAGCAGCAACCTGCTGCGCGCTGACTGTACCATTAACAAAGTTATTATTGCCTGTGAACTCAACATCCGCGCCCCACGGTTGGTCAAAAAACACACCCACACTGACTTTATCATTGATGTCTGCTTTTGCCCCATAATTGATAAAATCATAGTTTAGCGCCATGTTGTTGGTATCGCGACCTTCTTCGTACGTGGTTGGCGAAGGGGTGGTGGCCGCATTGTCTTTGCCACTAATTGATGGGTCGATGGTGATTCGTTCGATGTACGCAAAAGTGCCATCTTGCGTAAACCCCCAACTTGGCTGAGTTGAGCGGTCAAGCCCTGCGGCTTGGGCAGCGCTAGCAAATGAAATGCTGGCAATAGCGAGTGTTAAGGATTGCAATCTTAATGACATGAAATACTCCCTTTTACATGGATATTGATAAAGTGCGAATTGGAGAGCTTGCTAAAGGTTGCTAAAAGGTATGAGAAACTTAGACAGGATAGTGAGGCCTTCCAATGGACCCACAAAGAATAGTTAAAAACTTACGCCTTGACAACTTATGGCTTACAAAAATAGCGCCAATTTCTGACCTGATAAGTCATTAATAGCGTATTTACAGTGACATAAACATAACAAAACACCGATTAATATAATCGGTGTTTGAGTCAAAACATGACAAAGTATTAATTTACTCTAGCCAAATTCATTTCCATTTTTCTACCATCATTGTTTTGAACCACTTTGACAGGTAGATAATCGAGTTTTGGGGCTAACCAAAAACTGGTTTGACGGTCTTTATCATCATGTACGCGATCGATACGCACCACATCAAAAGTGCCCGCTGGCACGGTAATGCGAGTCATGGCAGATTTTTTGAAGGGCACTGCTTCAACGGTATTGCGATCTGCCATGTAATAGTTACCACGGAACTTGCCTGCTTTTAAATCTTCCCGAATTTGAATTTCTAAACTTAAATCATCATACGCAGGCTGTGGCAAAGCAATGACTTTGTTTTGACCTTTATAATTGGTGACCAGTTGTTTTTTTGCGTTATTAAAGTTTAATGTGGTAGTTCGACCCGCCCCTAAGATTTTGTATTGGGTTAACGCGCTCACCGGTAAGATAGCGCCATTGGTATTGACAAAATTGGCGGTTTGCTTGGCACTGGCTAATTTACCGACACTTGCATTAACGTTATAAAAATACTGATTGCCAGTTTGGGTCAATACACGGCTTGCGGTACCATTATATTTGCCTTCAATATTAAAATTATAGGTTGCATTAAAAGGGGCAACTGCCGCATTCGCTATAGAAGTGATAGCCATCGCTGACACGAGTGAAGTACTTACTAACAGTTTTTTTACTAAAGAATTTTTCATGTTTCATCCATCAAATAACGTTCATCAGATAAGGTTAAATCTATTTGGTATGCATACAGTAGTATTGATGGCAAGCAAATACAAGCCAGTTAACAAAAGATTGTGATTGTGCAATAAACGACAGTCTTTATGAGGTATTTGGGTGAAGGGGTTAAAAAATTGACAACAAATTGCAAAATTTCGCAATTTTCTGCTTGAACAAACTGGCATACATCCCCACTGTTAGACAGTGAATTGATAACATGTGATAAGCATAGGATTATTTATGCAAACAGATAGTTATCATCTTTTTGTGGTCGGCAAAATAGCGGTGGTCTTTTGAGCTAACCTCTGAGCTGATCACAGCTTTCAAAGCTAACTACGGCTTTCAAACAATAATTTAACAGTTAATTTATGGAGTAGATTATGGCAATTCGTCCTTTACATGATCGTATCGTCGTGCGTCGCAGCGAAGAAGAACAAAAAACGGCTGGCGGTTTATTACTAGCAGGCAGTGCCCAAGAAAAACCTTCTCAAGGTGAAGTCATTGCAGTAGGGAATGGTCAAATCCGTGAAAACGGCGATGTACGTGCGCTCGATGTCAAAGTTGGCGACAAAGTACTATTTGGTCAATACGCCGGCTCAACGGTTAAAGTAGATGGTGAAGAATTATTGATTATGAAAGAAAGTGATGTATTGGGTGTGATTGAAGGTTAATCAGTCATTACTTTAAACAATCGTTTTTTACCCAAAAGCTAATTTACTTAGTCTTAATTTACCTGGTCTTAATCTAACTGGTTGAGTACTTGGTAAAGTAATTAATAGCAACCGTGGTAGCAATTTGAACTACCTTATACAAATAAAAATTTATAATTTGGAGAATTTAACATGGCTAAAGATGTAAAATTTGGTATTGATGCCCGTGCAAAAATGATTGACGGCGTCAACGTATTAGCAAATGCGGTTAAAGTAACATTGGGTCCTAAAGGTCGTAACGTGGTTATCGACAAATCTTTTGGCGCACCCACCATCACTAAAGATGGCGTATCAGTGGCTAAAGAAATCGAACTTGATGACAAATTTGAAAACATGGGCGCACAGTTGGTGCGTGAAGTTGCAAGCAAAACTAACGATGTTGCAGGTGACGGTACTACCACAGCGACTGTTTTAGCCCAAGCGATTTTGCAAGAAGGCATGAAATCAGTTGCCGCTGGCATGAACCCAATGGACTTAAAACGTGGTATCGATAAAGGTGTGCGTGCCGTTGTTGCACAAATCCACGCGTTTTCAACCCCAGCCAATGACACCAAAGCCATCGCACAAGTCGGCTCTATCTCAGCTAACTCTGACCAAACTATCGGTGACCTCATCGCTCAAGCGATGGAAAAAGTGGGTAAAGAAGGCGTAATCACAGTTGAAGAAGGTTCAGGCTTTGAAGACACCCTTGAAGTCGTTGAAGGTATGCAGTTTGACCGTGGCTACATCAGCCCATACTTTGCCAATAAAGCAGATACGTTGACCGCTGAACTAGAAAACCCATTAATCTTGTTAGTCGACAAAAAAATCAGCAACATCCGTGAGTTGATTCCACTACTTGAAAACGTGATGAAATCTGGTAAAGCCTTACTGATCATTGCTGAAGATGTTGAAAACGAAGCCTTGGCAACTTTAGTTGTAAATAACATGCGTGGCGGTTTAAAAGTCTGCGCTGTTAAAGCCCCTGGTTTTGGTGACCGTCGTAAAGCAATGCTTCAAGATATCGCTATTTTAACGGGTGGTACGGTTGTATCAGAAGAAATGGGCATGAGCTTAGAAACGGCGGATTTATCAGTATTAGGTACTGCCAAAAAAGTGACGGTTGGTAAAGAAAACACTGTGATTGTCGATGGTGCCGGTCAAAAAACTGAAATCGATGATCGTGTTGCCTCTATCCGTCGCCAAGTGGAAGAATCAACCTCTGATTATGACAAAGAAAAGCTACAAGAGCGTATTGCTAAACTCGCAGGCGGTGTGGCAGTTATCAAAGTCGGTGCGGCGACTGAAACTGAAATGAAAGAGAAAAAAGACCGTGTGGATGATGCCTTGCATGCAACTCGTGCTGCCGTCGAAGAAGGCGTTGTAGCAGGTGGTGGTGTGGCATTGGTTCGTGCTATCTCTGCGCTTGACAATGTCAATGGTGACAATGACGACCAAGCCGCGGGTATCAACATTTTACGTCGTGCGATGGAAGCACCACTTCGTCAAATCGTGACCAACGCAGGTGATGAAGCATCTGTGGTGGTAAACCAAGTCAAAGGCGGTCAAGGTAACTACGGTTACAACGCAGCGACTGGTGAATATGGCGATATGCTTGAAATGGGTATCTTAGACCCAGCCAAAGTCACTCGCTCAGCGCTTGAAAACGCAGCATCTGTGGCAGGCTTGATGCTTACGACAGAAGCAATGATTACTGACCTGCCAAAAGACGACGCTGGCGCTGCTGCCATGGGTGGTATGGGCGGCATGGGTGGTATGGGCGGCATGATGTAATCTAAAGATTATATCCTACTCAAGCCATTTAGCTAAAATTAAAACCCTATTAAACTTCAGTTTAATAGGGTTTTTTAATTAGGGAAATTATCACAACCATGACGATGGAACTACCGACCGCTTCACTACCACAAGCCAACACCATCGGTGTATTCAATAAAAATGTGTTAAAAGATAGTATGAGTGTGGATTTATGGGCGAATATTTTGCGTTAAATGGCGGCGCAGTTAATCATTATCCCGTCTAAAAACATACTCAGTTGAGCTTGAAGCATTTTCAACAAACTGATAGCCTTCCAAGTTAAAGTCTTTTAACTGTTGCGCGGTTGTCAGCTGATTTTCAGCGGCAAAACGCACCATCAAGCCGCGTGCCTTTTTGGCATAGAAACTTACCACTTTATATTGACCATCTTTGCCGTCTTCAAAACGGGGCGTGATAATATCCGCGCTGATTTTTTTGGGATTAACCGCCTTGAAGTATTCGTTGGAAGCCAAGTTTACCAAAACTTTGTGTTTATTTTCTGCCATGCGTTGATTGATGAGATTGGCAAGCGTATCGCCCCAAAATTGATACAAATTCTCGCCTTTGGGATTTTTTAGTTTTGTGCCCATTTCCAGGCGATAAGGTAGCATCAAATCAAGCGGTTTTAACAAGCCGTACAACCCAGACAATATTCCTAATCGCTCATTGACATAATGGACTTGTTGTTCAGTCATTTGCTGCGCTGCCAAGCCTGTATAGACATCGCCATCAAATAAATACAGCGCCGCTTTAGCAGGTATGTCAGCATGATCGGTGCTAAATGGCTGGGTAGTATGCCATCGCCAATTTTGGTTGCGCACGACATTTAATTGCCCAAGTTTACCTGAGATACTCATCAACGCCGACAAATCGGTTGGTGCTAATGTTTTTAATTCACCCATCAATTCGCAAGCGTGCGCCATCAAAGCAGGCTGGGTGTAATGTTGACTACAATCGAAAGGTAAATCATTTTTTTCATTCAAATTTTTGGCAGGCGAGAGCACAAAGTACATGGCTATGTTCCGTTTGCTTTATCGGTTAAGAATTCGAGCGATTAAGATAATGATGATAATGGCAGAGCAGGGCGCAAAGATAACGCCCAGGCTCAATAGATTAGGCGAGTTTGATTTTATCGGTTAACAAAAATTCCATCAGCGCTTTTTGGGCATGCAGACGATTTTCGGCTTCATCCCATACCACAGCGCGCGGATCCTCAAGCAAATCATAGGAGATTTCTTCGCCGCGGTGGGCAGGCAGACAATGCATAAACAAGACGTCTGGATCGGCTTTATCCAGTAATGAACGGGTCACCATATACTGAGCAAATCGCCGCGCACGAGTATTTTGCTCGCTTTCTTGTCCCATACTTGCCCATACATCGGTGGCAACCAAATGCGAGCCTTTGACCGCCTCATTAACATCTTCGACCAGCTCGACACAGTGCGAATACTGTTTGATGAGGTCGGCATTGGGTTCAAACCCATAAGGGGCGGAAACCCGCAATTGAAAGCCAAATTGATGCGCGGCATGGATAAAAGAAGCGCACATATTGTTGCCATCCCCAATCCAAGTTACCGTTTTGCCTTCGATGCTGCCACGGTGTTCCATAAAGGTTTGGATATCGGCTAGTAGCTGACAAGGATGCTGTTCGTCAGTGAGTGCATTGATAACAGGTACTTGCGAATACTGGGCGAATTTTTCAACAATACTGTGTTCAAAGGTGCGAATCATGACGATATCGACCATGCGTGAGATGACACGTGCTGAGTCTTCAATCGGTTCGCCACGACCTAGCTGGGTATCGCGAGGTGATAGAAATATGGCATGACCGCCAAACTGTCCCATCCCTGTTTCAAACGAAATACGGGTACGGGTACTCGATTTTTCAAAGATCATCCCCAAGGTACGACCGACAAAAGGCTGATAAATAACCCCTTCATGCTGCATCAAACGCAGTTCACTGCCGCGTTTAATCACTTGCATCAATTCTTCTTTGCTAAAATCCAATAACGTCAAAAAATGGCGGGTACTCATTGCCTGTCCTACATCCCAATTTTGTCAATAAACATTACAGTAAACTATCAGTATAGCGGATTTATCCAAACTGTCTAGCAAATTGACGCATTTGTGTCACTTTAACATCCGTCACATAGTTAACAGTTACGACTGATAAATCCACGTTGGACGTCGCGTGACCACGCTTAACAGCTCATAGCTAATGGTATCATTCCAGCTACCCACTTCATCAATAGTCGGTGCGTTACCCCAAAGCTGGACAGGGCAGTCAAGGTTTACCTCAGTAGTATGGGTTAAATCAACCATCAACATATCCATCGCCACGCGACCGATGATAGGCGCCTGTTGACCTGCGACCACGACATAGGCATCATCGCTAATCACCCTTGGATAACCATCAGCATAACCCACACTGATAATGCCGATGCGCGCTGGGGCTTGGGCAGTCCAGCGACTACCATAACCCACGCTATCGCCCGCTTTTAGCGTATGAATTGCCATGATGCTGGCGTTAAAATGCATGACGGGTTGCAGATTTAGCTGTTTGGCAGTGGCATGATTTACAGGCGTTGCCCCATACAAGATAATGCCTGGGCGCACCCAATCATAATGGCGGTCTGACCAGTTGACAATCCCTGCTGAATTACACAATGAGCCTTTAATCGCTGGGTTGACTTGGTCACGTAACATTTGTAAGGTTAAATCAAATAACTCAAATTGTTGTTGGTTATTGGGATGATCGATGGCATCAGCGTTGGCAAAATGGGTGGTCAAAACAATCTCGTAACCTGCCTCGGTTAATTGCTGGGCAATTTCCCTGACTTCATCCGATGTAAAGCCAAGGCGGTTCATGCCAGTGTTTAGTTTTAGCCACACGGTTGCGCCGGTTTTTGCAGGCTGCTGCAACGCCCAGTCTAATTGGCGTTGGTGGTGTACCACGCACTCGATTTGATGCGCTATACAATATTGCCATTCTGCTAACGAAAACGCGCCTTCAATCACTACCATTAGTTTTTGCCAGCCAGCCTGTTGTAGTTCTATCGCTTCTTGCAAACAAGCGACACCTAAGGCATCGGCTTGTGCTACGGCGGGTAAACAGTTGACTGCGCCATGCCCGTAGGCATTGGCTTTCACCATGGCTAATACCTTGGCGGTAGGGGCATAATCTTTGACGCGTTGTAGGTTATGGGTAAGCGCTGCTAAATCGATGGTGATGCTGGTTTGACGCACAATCTTGACCTTGTTGCAGTGAAATTTTTATTCATCAGGTTCGCTAAAGGAAGCGGTTTGGTAAAATTCAGGGGTTAGGTTACCAAAACGGGTAAATTGCCCTTCAAAGGATAGGCGCACTGTCCCAATAGGTCCATTACGCTGTTTACCGATAATGATTTCAGCTGTGCCTTTAGCATCGCTATTTTCATTATAAACCTCATCACGATAAATGAACATAATCAAATCGGCATCCTGCTCAATGGCACCTGACTCCCGTAAGTCCGACATAATCGGGCGTTTGTTGGGGCGATTCTCCAAGCTCCGATTTAGCTGTGATAAAGCCACCACCGGGCAATTCATCTCACGGGCAAGCGCTTTTAAGCTTCGAGAAATCTCCGAAATCTCACCCACGCGGTTGTCGCCTAAGCCTGGGACTTTCATCAATTGTAGATAGTCGACCATTACCATGCCAAGTTTGCCATCATTGTCTTTGGCAATACGGCGACAGCGCGAACGAACCTCAGATGGCGGTAGCGCGGTACTGTCATCGATATACAATTTTTTAGCATGCAGATGGGCGATGGCGTTAGAAAGTTTACCCCATTCATCTTCGTTCATTTGACCTGAGCGCAAATGCGTTTGGTTGATGGCCCCCCAAGAGGACAATAGACGCATCACAATTGACTCGGCAGGCATTTCCATCGAAAACACCACCACCGGTAAATCGGTATGAAATAAAATACTCTCTGCCAAATTCATCGCAAATGTGGTTTTACCCATCGAAGGACGCGCTGCCACAATAATGAGATCGCCCGCTTGTAGCCCTTGGGTTTTGTTATTGAGTTCTTCAAACGGGGTCTTAAGCCCAATCATGCCTTCAGGATGGTCTTTAAGTTCTTGGATATTGTTGACGACATTGGTAATAACATCGCTCAGTTGGGTAGGACCCTTGTGTTTTGAATGGCGGCTATGGGTTTCATTGATGGCAAAAATTTCGCTTTCAACGGTATCTAAAATATCACTGACACTTTGATTTTTTGGGTCAAAGGCAAGCTCTAGCATATGACTGCCGGCTTTGATGATTTGGCGTAAGGTCGAGAATTCTTTTACCCGCTGCGCATAAGCAGTCAAGTTAAACAGCGTCGCTGGGCTTTGTGATAGGATATCGCCTAGATAATCGCTACCACCTGCAGGTTCAAGCAGTTTTTGCATATCGAGCCAGTCCATCACCATGGTGGCATCATACGGCTCATTGGCATTGGCAAGATGAGAGATAGCATCAAAAATATATTGATGGCGCTGTGCATAAAAATCATATTTGGTAATAATATCTGAGATGCGATCAAACGACTCTTCAAGGCTCATCAGCGACGCTAGGACGGACTTTTCTAAGTCCATACTGTGCGGTTGATGCTGCGTCAGCGAAGTATTCTTAAGATCGTTCTCTTTGGTTTTATCGTCTGCCATGATGACCTGTGATAAAGTTATTTTAAATAGTTTGAAAGGGCAAAATTTTGCTAAAAGTTATCGGTTGCAAATGGTGAGTCTAACACACGCATCAAAATAGAACAGTCAATATACCGAAAAAACCATCCAAATTCTAATGAGAAAAATATAAAAAAACGGCAATTTTTTTGAATGAAATCAGCTTGAATTTTAGGGTTTTTTGTTGAATTTTTACGCCGCAAACAATAAAAAAAAGAGACAGCAAAGCCATCTCTTTTTTAAAGTAAACTATCAATTAAGCAGCTGAATCTTCTGCCAAGATAGTGACTTGAATGTTGGTCATTACATCGTGATGTAATTGAATGTCAACATTGTATTCGCCAATTTGACGTAATGCACCTTCAGGCAATTTAACTTCTGAACGGTCAACAGGTAAACCAGATTTAGTTAAGGCATCGGCGATATCGCGAGTACCGATAGAGCCAAATAGTTTGCCTTCATCACCTGATTTTGCACGGATGATAACATTGACGTCTTGTAGCGCTTCAGCACGGGCATTAGCAGCGGCTAATTCATCAGCTTCTACTTTTTCAAGTTCTGCACGGCGTGCTTCAAATTTTTCGATGTTAAAAGCAGTAGCTGGTAATGCTTTACCTTGTGGTACAAGGAAGTTACGGCCATAACCTGCTTTTACATTAACAGTATCGCCTAGTTTACCTAGGTTAGCGATACGTTGTAATAAAATAACTTGCATATATCACTCCTCGGTTTATTTTTGGCTGTCAGTGTAAGGAACCAACGCAAGATAACGCGCTTGTTTGATTGCTACAGCCAATTGGCGTTGATATTTGTTTGAAGTACCAGTGATACGGCTTGGTACGATTTTGCCACTTTCAGTGACATACTGTTTTAGGATTTCGATATCTTTATAATCGATATGGGTAATGCCTTCAGCAGTAAAACGGCAAAATTTACGGCGGCGATAAAAACGTGCCATGATTAGTCTCCTTAATTATTCGTCGTTGTTGTCTTCAGCATCAACTTCTGACTCATCATCATTTGATTGATAGTCATCTTGAGCTGTATCGTTACGGCGTGAAGCTTTACGAGCACGTTTTTCTTCAGCACTTTTTGCTAATGGTGATTCTTCAGTAATCGCTTCGTCACGACGGATAACTAAGCTACGGATGATAGCATCGTTATAACGGAATAATTCTTCAAGCTCATCAAGCGTTTGTTGACCCGCTTCAATGTTTAATAGCACATAGTGAGCTTTGTGAACTTTGTTGATTGGGTAAGCTAATTGACGACGACCCCAATCTTCTAGGCGATGGATAGCACCACCTTGTTCTTTTACTAAGTTGATATAACGCTCAACCATGCCAACCACTTGGTCGCTTTGGTCTGGGTGAACCAATAATACCAGTTCATAATGTCTCATAAAGACTCCTCACGGATTAAACAGCCGTTGACCCCGTGTCAACAGCAAGGAGATTGAATGCACCTAAGTTAGAATCATCTAACTATATTGGTATAAACAAGGTGCGCTATTATATAGTAGCACACACTCAGTAGCAAGTTAATATTTACTTAACAAATTCGCCCACGCATTGCTGTAAGGTATTCGATACCGCACGCGCCACAATGACATTGCGCGCGGCCGGGTCGACTGCTGCTGTGGTCAAATCGACAATGGTGACGGACTGCGGGGCTTTTTCGCTGACGCAGCTACAGACATTGCTCGCTACCTCTGCTTGCTTGTCGGAAGTCATCAATACACTGCCCAAGCGCCAGTATTGGTTATTTTGTAATTGAGCTTGGCATTGTTGATTCACTGCGGCTTTAAATATCGCCATGCCGACATTGTTGGCAGCGCCGATGGTGCTATTAGCATCCATCACACCGGTACCAGTGGTAGCGGCGCAGCCGCCCAAGGCTAGGGCTGAGCCAATCACTGCAGCGGCACTTCCTATGCATTTAGTAGCTTGGCGTTTATTAGCTAGGCGTTTAGTAGATAGCCTAATAGCGGCGAAAAAAGAAAATTGTTGATGCATATCAAATACTCCTGTCCTTTATTGTGTTAAACAATTGATAAACACCGCTAACATAGCAGATTACAGAAGATTTCTTTACCACAATTTTTTAACCAAGTCATGTTATTGGGTCATAGTTATTAAAAATAGTTACTAAAAAATATGCCATCAAACTTAAAAAACTGGGTGGGATTTTTTTTCATCAATGTTTATAAAGCCAATTAAATTCCTCGACCTCAGTGATATTAATCGGAAAAAAACACGGATTTTTTGGATTTTTCGATAGATTTGATTCAAATTAAACCTTACTAAAAATGTGGGATTGATAACCAATTGTTTTAGGTTGCGCATTTGTTTAATCTTTTTTTCCCTTGTATTGAGTGTGGGATTGGATTATAACTATACGTAACAAATACATCTATTTACACAATAATAAGGAATTGTTATGAACTGGCAATTATTTAGCGTAATTTTTACAATCGCTTCTGGTGTGACTATCGGTGTTTTAATGACCATTGCGCTGGTAACTGGTTTTGACCAAATTCCACACATTATAGCCACAGCGATTGTCGGTTTAATCCTATCTATTCCAATTGCATGGATTGTCGCCAAAAAAATGCAAACACTGACTACTGCCAAAACCCCAGTTGCGCGATAACAAAGTACGCTAGATAAATAACTAAAACCGCTAAAACCGCTTAACTAATAATAGCTAAGCGGTTTTTTTATGGCTAATAAGGTTAAAAGTGTATAGCACTCACGCTAGACTACGGTGCTAAACGCTATAGCTCAACAGCTACTGTAAATCTACCTTGGTACCTGTATCAACATTGGCATACACTTCAAGCACATCCCAGTTGGTTAAGCGAACACAGCCGTGCGAGGCTTGACGGCTAATGCCTTCAGGAACGGGCGAGCCATGGATACCATATGATGGTTTACTCAGTCCCATCCATACCACACCGACTGGACTTTTGGGTCCTGGCGGCAACATAAACACTTTTTTATCTTTGCCTTCACCGCTACTGGCGCGGTACCAAGGGTTTTTAACACGATTGACAATACTAAAGGTACCCGTAGGAGACGGTGTATCACTACTACCGACCGTGGTAGGATAAGTGGCAATTAATCTATCGCCATTATAAGCGTATAAGATATTGTCGGCTTTTTTGGCAACCAAACGGGTGATTTTCTCATTGAGTGGCGCGCCTGGGTTAAACACGGTGATGGTTTCACCCACGGTGAATTTTTTATCGCTATTAAGCTTTTTAAGATAGCGAATATCCATGTGGAAACGTTCAGCCAACATTTCTTGGACGTCTTGATAGTATAGACCTTTCATTTTAGATTTGGCTTCACTACCACTCGGTGTTGGCTGATACGGACCTTTAATATCTTCTTGCGTCAAGGTATAACCGACCAACACAGGCTGATTGGCAGGGATTTTTTCATTTAACAGTTTCCAAACTTCCGCGCTCATACGACCATCTTGGGGTAGTCCATGCATGGCTTGGAAATTTTTGAGCGCTTTTTTGGCATTCATACCCCAGCCGCCATCAATCGGACCCGGTGAAGCATGATTCCAATCTAACAAGGCTTGAAGTTTTAAGGTCGTTGCTGAGTTAACATTTTGACCGGGTTTCCAGTCGGCGCTATTGACTAGCTGTGCGTAGTCAGACAAATTTAGGGTAGAAAAACTGGCAGGTGTCGTTGCTGTTTTATTGTTACCTACCGTCGTCGGGTCAAAAGTTGGCGCAGCCGTCGTAGTATTGTTGACTTCTTCAGAGCTCGCGCCTGCGACACCTGCACCCGAGGTATAGTCACTGTCGATACCTGTTTGGGTGGCGTCTTCTTTAATGCCTAATGCCGTGGTGGTGGCTGAGACTGGCGTCAAGGGAATATCGGTTGAAGTTGCCGTTGGTTTTGCTGCCGTCACCGCAGTAGCCGAGGCGACTTTGGGCGTGGTGGTAGATTGTGTGACGCTAGCTGCGGGCTTGGCTGTTTGCGGTTTTTTAGTAGTAGCAGTCGCGGCTGCGGTAGAGGCGCTAGCCGCTTTCGTGGTGGCAGTTTTAGTCGTGGTCGTTTTTTTGGTGGCGGTGGTGTCTGAGACCGTATTGGTGGCTGCAAATGCTTGATTGGCAATAAGACAAGCTAGGGTAGACAGTACAAATTTTTTCATAGATTGACTCAATAATCGGCAATAACAAATAAAAATAAGGGACAATATAAATAACGTACAATAAAAGCATAAATTGGCAGCAATTATACTATAAAAACCAACTTTTCGGGCAATGGCTCATTTGTTGGCAGCACGGCAATCTAAGTAGCGTTTGCCAAGGCGTTTAACAACCTTGCGCTCTGAAACCTCGCTACACACTTAATTTTTACGCCGTTAAATTGTTGTATAGATAAATTGTCCCAGAGGCGAATTTACATGCTTTAAGTCTAACATTAACAAATCGCATCATAGACAATGGTAAAATTTTTTAACCAAGCGGTATTTTTATAGCAAGGTTAAGGCAAAAAAGGGTTTAAAACATTTAGACCTGCGAGCAACATTTATTTTTACCATGTTTATTTAACAGCTCGATGATGAAAAATTGAATTGTGCAAATCTGTGACCCTTTAGCTTGTTAAATAACTTTAGCTCGTTAAATAATTTGTAAAAAAATCAAAGTATATTATAATTTTAATTCAAAATTTTTTAGGTTAACCACTATGTCATCATCGCCATTTGCATCAGCCAATGTTTCTCACACGCCATCTTTTGACCAACGTCAAGATTCACAAAATTTTGATGACTTGCAAATCGATTTGCAAGCACTTGATATGGATAAAGAAACTGAGTCAGATGACATCTTTGACACTATGCAGCAAGAGTTTGCTGAAGCCCACCAAACCCTAAAAACGATTCGCGATTTTATCCGTTTTGGAGTCAGTAAATTACGCGAGCATGATGTGGTAGTCGCGCAAGGTACCACAGATGAGTTTGCTGAAGCTTCTGCCATTGTGCTACAAACCTTGTCGCTTGATTGGTCTGCCGATGAGCAAATTTTAGATTGTCGCCTGACCAATAGCGAAAAATCAGAAGTATTGACATTGTTGCAGCGCCGTATCGTTGAACGTAAACCTTTGAGTTATTTAATTAATTTGTCTTATTTTTGCGATTTGCCATTTTATGTGGATGAGCGGGTATTGATTCCACGCTCGCCCATTGCTGAGCTGATTCGCCAGCAGTTTTATCCCTATTTTGAGCCGAATGATTTGGTTGAAAAAATCAGTGGCCCTACTAATGACAAAAAATTTCATGACCACGGATTGTATGATAAACAGTTAGCACAACCAGAGCGTATGCTTGATTTGTGTACAGGGTCAGGCTGTATTGCCATTGCCTTGGCAAGCCGTTTCCCTGATGCAATGGTCGATGCCAGTGATATCGACAAGAACGCGCTAGAAGTGGCAGCGGTCAATGTGGAACATCACCACATGAACCATCAGGTCAATTTGATTGAGTCAAACTTATTTGAAAAAGTGCCTGCAGAAAATCAATATGATTTGATTGTGACCAACCCGCCGTATGTCGATGCGGCAACGATGGCAGATTTACCACCCGAGTTCTTGCATGAGCCAGACCATGCGTTGGCAGCGGGACAAGATGGCTTGGATTTGGTGCATCATATTTTATACAACGCCCCAGATTATCTAACTCGTGACGGCCTGCTAGTGTGCGAGGTGGGGGATAGTGAATGGGCACTACGCCAAGCCTATCCTGAAATTCAGTTTGATTGGTTAACCTTTGCGCATGGCGGACATGGGATTTTTGCCATGGATTATGATGAATTGATGGAAAATCGGGCATATTTTGAGCAGTATGTGAGTGTTTCTTAGTAAGCGGTTGTTTAGGGTTGCTATCTTTAACTTGTTGATTTAATGAGTTAGATATTGGCTAAAAAAACAATATATGAACAGGGTGCAACAAATCTATTATTTTATTTGCAAGCATTCATGAAATAGTAAGCGGAGCGTAAATGGCAGGCAATACCATCGGGCAAGTTTTTACCGTTACCACCTGTGGCGAATCACATGGTGCAGGACTCATGGCAATCGTTGACGGTGTGCCACCAGGTTTGCCTTTAACCGAAGCAGATCTGCAAATTGACTTGGATCGTCGTAAGCCCGGTACTTCAAAATTTGCGACCCAGCGCCGTGAAGACGATGCAGTTGAAATTATCTCTGGTGTGTTTGAGGGTAAAACGACAGGCACTTCTATCGGGCTGTTGATTCGCAATACCAACCAAAAATCCAAAGATTATAGCGATATTAAAGACACCTTTCGTCCCAATCATGCCGATTATACTTATAGCATGAAATATGGGTTTCGCGATTATCGTGGCGGTGGTCGCTCATCAGCGCGTGAAACGGCAATGCGAGTGGCAGCGGGCGCGATTGCCAAGAAATATTTGAAACAACGGCTAGGGGTAGAAGTTCGCGGTTATGTGACCCAGATTGGTAATGTGGTTGCCAAACAGATACCTGAAAATACGATTGATTGGGAATTTGTCAACAGCAACCCATTTTTTTGTGCGGATATAGACGCCTTACCAAAGTTTGAGCAGCTGATTACCCAATGCCGTGAGCAAGGAACAAGCTGTGGCGCAAAGCTTACCATATTGGCATCGGGTGTACCGGTGGGATTGGGTGAGCCTGTGTTTGACAGGCTTGATGCGGATATTGCCCATGCGATGATGAGCATCAATGCAGTCAAAGGCGTTGAAATTGGCGATGGCATGGCAGTGGCGGGACAGTTTGGGCATGAGTCTCGCGACGAGTTAACCTTGGACGGCTTTAATGCCAACCATGCCGGGGGAATTTTAGGGGGGATTTCATCGGGTCAGACGATAGTAGTGAGTATTGCGCTAAAACCTACTGCCAGTATCACTACGCCGGGTCAAAGTATTGATATTCACGGCAATGCAGTAGAGATGCTAACCAAAGGGCGGCATGATCCTTGTGTCGGTGTACGTGCTACGCCGATAGCAGAAGCCATGCTTGCCATTGTGCTGTTAGACCATTATCTGCGTCATCGTGGGCAAAATGCAGATGTCACTGTGCCGCTCACCCCGATTGTATAATTTTTTAATAGGGGTATTTGGTTGCTATAAGGTTGCTACAATGCGTTGCCCCATTCAACTTGAGTTAACATTGGTATGACTGTGCCTGACCTTACCCTTGATGAGCAGCAGTACGATGCCTGGCAAAGCGAAATACTGGCGCAGATGGGTATTACACGTTGGGTGCGCCAAGATTGCCCTGTCAAAACGTTTGCTAATCTAGAAGATTTTGAGGTTGTTTCTTCCTATCAAGCGGTTGAGACGCTTGCTGCCATGCCACAGCAGTTACCACCAGCTCAAACTGGGTTAACGAGCGAACTTGCGCCCATTGATACAACGCCAGACTTCAATCATCCTGTTATTGCGGATGATGCCGTTGGGAGTGTAGCAGAATTACCCCTAGCGAGTCTGGCAGATTTTCACCCCCATGATATACCTTTACCCAATCATTCACCTTTAAAAAGCGACCTTGCGCCAAATAATGATAGGTACAGTAATCCCGGGCAGAGTGATGAGCTATTCAATAATGAACAGATCAATGATGAATTGCTCACTGCCAGTTTTGATGTGCAGGCGATAGTGGGGGGTGAGTGGACACTGGTGGTTGACAGTCATTTTTTGCAAACGGACAGCCGCCAACAGCAGTTATGGCAACAAATCATCAGTGGGTTAAAAGCATCAGTGCATTTTTTTAACTTTCCCTTGCTTACCGATAGCCAGAATTTACCCAAAGCCACGGTGCAATTAATGAGCAGCTACCCGATGGCAGTCGCAGGGTTTTCAGGATTTTTATATCGTATTAATCAAGGCAATCCCAAGGTGGGGGCATTGACGCCATTGCCTGACTGTCTAGATGAACAACCCATACAGCGTCTGCCGTATCTGCTGGATATGCTCGATGATTATCGCCTAAAACGCCAACTTTGGCAGTTGCTAGCCCGTTAAACCCAATGAGCTGCCGATTGATGACTTATCTTTATGATTCATCGACTAGCCATATTGTGGTAAAGTATTTTTTTATTTCATTTCACACGATAACATTTCACACGATAAAAAGGAACGTGCTATGAGTGTCAGCTTTGATCAACGTGTTGCTAACTTTTGTGCAGGCCCAGCGTCTATGCCGACTGCGGTGCTGCAAAAAGCGCAAGCCGAATTGTTAAATTGGCATAGCTCAGGCATGTCGGTGATGGAGATGAGCCACCGTAGCAGTGAATTTGTGGGCATTGCCTCAAAAGCCGAGCAGGATTTGCGCAAGCTGATGAACATTCCTGACAATTATAAAGTGCTATTTTTGCAAGGTGGCGCAAGCTTGCAGTTTTCAGCCATTCCATTGAATTTACTCAAAGGGGAGGCTGATTATTTAGACACCGGCATTTGGTCGAAAAAAGCCATCAGCGAAGCCAAACGCTATGAGCAAGCGGGGCTAGGCAAAATCAATGTCGTTGCTTCTGCCAAAGACAGCAACTATACCACTGTGCCTTCACGTGATAGCTGGCAACTTAATGACAACGCCGATTATTTCCATTATTGCCCCAACGAGACCATTAATGGCTTGGCGATGTTTGATGTGCCAGCGGTCAATGTACCCATCGTGGCGGATATGTCATCTTGCATCCTATCTAGCCCAATAGATGTATCAAAATTTGGACTGATTTATGCAGGTGCGCAAAAAAATATCGGTCCTGCAGGTTTGACACTTGTGATTGTCCGTGATGATTTGATCGGTCATGCCAACTTGGTTTGCCCAAGTATCTTGGACTATAAAAACCAAGCCGACAATGATTCGATGGTCAATACCCCCGCAACTTTTTCTTGGTATCTGGCAGGTTTGGTGTTTGAATGGTTGCTTGAGCAAGGGGGTGTCGAGGCAATCTATCAACAAAATTTGTTAAAAGCGCAAAAGCTGTATGAATTTATCGACCAAAGCGATTTTTATCAAAACCCTGTCAACAAAGACAACCGCTCAATCATGAATGTACCCTTCACCTTGGCAGATAGTCAACTTGATAAAACCTTCTTAGCTAAAGCCGACGAAGCAGGATTTTTAAATCTTAAAGGACACCGGTCAGTGGGCGGCATGCGCGCCAGTATTTATAACGCGATTGATTTGGCGACCATTGAAAAGTTAATCAAATTTATGCAGCAGTTTGAACAAACTAGCGTATAAAAAGATTTAACAATCATGCTACATTAAGACTTAACAGCTAAAATGCTTGTTAAGTCTTTTTTATAGTTGGCGGGTGTGGGGCATATGAGGGATAACAGCTAGCCATACCAAGGGTTTTTGAAAAATAGTTGAAGGGGTCATGGGGATGCAAGTGAAAAAAGACAGGATGATAAAACCAGCCCACTGGATGAGGGCAATCACTCGCCAAACATTCGGCAAAAAATACTGGGTGCTGGGCTTATTAGTGGTCGCGTCCGCTGCCAATACTGCTATCATCACTGGCACATCTATCGCTCACAACAGCACCGCGCAATTTGCCAATGTTTCTCATTTACCGTATGCCAATCCCAACGCCCCCAAAGGCGGTGTGTTGAGCCTATCTGCCATCGGCACCTTTGACAGCATTAATAAATGGATTGATGTCGGTACGCCTGTGACCGGCACCGATTATTTGTTTGAAAGTTTGATGACAGGTTCGCTCTCTGAAGCGTTTGTGCAGTACCCACTACTGGCGGATAAAGTCACTTATGACCCAGATGACCCAAGCTGGGTTATTTATCACATCAACCCCAAAGCCTATTTTTGGGATGGCACGCCTGTGACGGCGCAAGATGTCAAAGCCAGTATGGATGCACTGCTCACAAAAGGCGTGATGAGTATGCGTAGCTACTTATCGGATGTCAAAGAAACGCAAGTGATAGATCGACAAACCGTCAAATTTATTTTTAAATCTAAAGACAACCAAGAAATCAAACTGACCGTCGCGCAAATGCCGATTTGGTCAAAAAAATCGATTGATGGCTATTTTGATAAAGTCGGACTGACGCCACTGATGGGCAGTGGCGCGTATAAAGTCGGCACAATCGATGCAGGACGCGCCATTACTTATGTGCGCGACCCCAATTATTGGGGTGCCAAACCTGACGCAGGCGTGGTGGTGAATGTCGGTCGTTATAATTTTGACCAAATTAAGTATGTGTATTATCAAAACCCCGAAGTGGCATTTGAAGGCTTTAAATCCGGCGAATATTTTTTCCGTGCCGAAAACAAAGCGCGGACATGGTCGACGGGTTATAACTTTCCTGCCGTCAAAGCAGGCATGATCACCAAAGCGCAAATCGCCAATAACAACCCCGTACCGATGCAAGCGATTGTGATGAATTTGCGCCGACCGATTTTTCAAGATATTCGGGTGCGCCAAGCGATGACACTGGCGTATGATTTTGAATGGCTCAATAAAACCATGTTTTATGGGCAGTATGAACGCTTGCAAAGCTTTTTTCATGGGTCAGCGCTTGCCGCAACCGGCATGCCAACGCCCCAAGAGCTGGCGGTTATCAATCCGCTATTACCTGACCTTGAGCCCATTCAAACACAGGCTGTTTTAAGCGATTGGCAAGCCCCCAAATCAACTGGCGATGGATTTAATCGAGACAATTTATTAAAAGCGCGTCAATTGCTGCTACAAGCAGGTTTCAAATACCAAAATATGAAGCTATATCAGCCCAATGGTCAGCCCGCCAAACTGGAATTTTTATCCGCCGATGACAAGAATGCGCGCATTGTGTTGCCTTTTTTACGTAACCTGCGACGACTCGGGTTTGATGCCAGCTTTCGCCAAGCCGATGTCCCCCAGTACCTAGAGCGCACTCGCAGATACGACTATGACATGATTATCGATATGTTTGCCCAAAGTTTGTCCCCTGGCGCCGAGCAAACCTATATGTGGGGCTCACAAGCCGCAGACGAAAAAGGCAACCAAAACTCGGCGGGTATCAAAAACAAAGCCATTGATGCGGTGATTGCCAAACTCATAGTCTCCAAAAATCGTGATGATATTGTGCTATACAGCAAAGTATTAGACCGTCTGCTACGGGCGGGCTATTATGTCGTGCCGACTTATGGCAAGCATACTGACAATGTGGCGTATTGGAAATTTTATGAGCATGGGCCGCTGCCAAGCAATGCCATCGGTATCGATTATTGGTGGGTGAACAAAGACAAACAAGCACAAGTCATGCAGTATTTAGGAAAATAATAAGGAATAAAACAATGCTAAAAATCCACCCAATCCCAGCCTTCACTGACAACTATATTTGGGCGATTATCAATGATGGAACACACGAAGTGATTATTGTTGATGCTGGCGATGCTGAGCCTGTTTTAGAGTTTGTCAACCGTGAAAATCTAACCATCACCCAAATGTGGGTTACACATCATCACAGCGACCACATCGGCGGCGTAACAGCATTGGCAAATGTGTTTCCAAACGCACAGATTTTTGCGCATGTCAATATTCACTCGTTAATCAATGCCACACAGTTAATCCCCGTCGCTGAAGGGCGCGAATTAACCGCTTGGGGCAGTCCTGTGCAGGTGTGGCAGGTGGCAGGGCATACCGAAAATCACTTAGCGTACTTAGTGACGCTTGATAACCGTCTGCATATTTTTTGTGGAGATACGCTATTTCGCGCAGGTTGTGGCCGGGTTTTCACCGGCACGATTGAGACGTTGTTTGAAAGCTTTGACCGTTTTGCGCAGTTACATGACGATGAAACGCTATTTTATCCTGCCCATGAGTATACCTTGTCAAATCTTAACTTTGCCCAGTTTATCGAGCCCAATAACCCAGCCATTGCACAGGCAATAGCGCATGACAGTGAGTTACGCCAGCAAAATACGCCAACCTTACCGACCACGCTTGCCGATGAAAAAGCCATCAATCCGTTTATGCGTGCGGTGCTTGCACCCAGTGATGAGATGATAAAAACCGTACAAACGCAAACAGGAATTGAGGATGACAGTCCGTTTGAGATATTTAAAGCCTTACGCCAACTAAAAAATAACTTTTAAGGGCAACAATTAAAGGTAACCATTAAGGCTAATAATGAGGGATAACCATGGGCAAATATATTCTTAAACGGCTGTTGTTAATCATCCCCACCTTGTTTTTGATTCTGCTCACCAATTTTGCCATTGTCCAGTCGGCGCCGGGCGGTCCTGTCGAGCAAAAAATATCCCAAATTGAAGCAGAACAAAAACAGGGCGCCACCCAAACCCAGCTGTCAACGACCACTTATCAAGGCAGTCGGGGTTTATCGCCAGACATGGTCGAGGCTATCAAAAAACAATATGGCTTTGATAAACCCGCGCTCGAGCGGTTTTGGCTCATGCTGACAAGCTATGCCAAGGGCGATTTTGGTACCTCATTTTTTAAAGGCAAACCGGTGGGCGAGCTGATTTTGGATAAAATGCCCGTGTCGATTTCGCTAGGGCTTTGGAGTACGCTACTGATTTATCTAATCGCTGTGCCGCTTGGGATTGCCAAAGCCAGACGCCATAATTCACTGATGGATAAAACCACCGCGTTGCTGCTTGCGGTGAGTTATGCCGTGCCTGTGTTTGTGCTTGCGGTGGTGTTACTGGTGATGTTGGCAGGGGGAAGTTATTGGCAGATTTTTCCGCTACAAGGCTTGGTGAGTGAGAATTTTGATAAGCTGTCCACGTTTGGCAAAATCAAAGATTATTTTTGGCATTTGGCATTGCCCATCACGGCAAGCACGATAGGCGGGTTTGCGGGACTCGCATATTTGACCAAGTTTAGTTTTATGGAAGAGTTGAACAAACAATACGTGCTGACGGCTCGCAGTAAAGGGTTAAGCGAAAAAAAAGTGCTATACGGTCATGTATTTCGCAATGCGATGATGATTATTATTGCAGGCTTGCCGTCGGCGATTGTGGGAATATTTTTTACCGGCAATTTTTTGATTGAAGTAATTTTTAACTTGGATGGTTTGGGACGACTGGGGTTTGAAGCGATTGGGCAGCGCGATTATCCGGTGATTTTTGGCACGTTGTTTATTTTTACCTTGATGGGGCTGATTTTGCAGTTGATAAGTGATGTGACTTATCATCTGATTGATCCCCGTATTGATTTTGAGGGTCGCTAATGCTGATAAGACATCCTGTTTGGCAAGCCCGCATTCACCGCTTTCGGTTTAACCGGTTGGGATTTTTTTCGCTCATCATGTTTAGCCTGATTTTCCTTGCCTGCATGGGGGCAAACCTTATCGCCAATGACAAGCCGATACTGGTTAATTATCAAAATCACTGGTATTTTCCCATCGTCAAGTCTTACCCCGAAACCACCTTTGGCGGTGTGTTCGAAACCGAAACCAACTACCAAGACCCTGTAGTCAAAGACCTAATCAACCAACATGGCTATATGATTGAGCCTATGATACCGTTTGCCGACCAAACGCCAAGTGTCATGCGCTCGGTGCCGTTTCCTGCCCCACCCAATGCCCAAAACTGGTTCGGTACCGATGACCAAGGTCGAGATGTGCTGGCAAGGGTATTGTATGGTTTGCGTGTATCGCTATTATTTGGGTTGGCGTTGACGGTGGCAGGGTCAATTATTGGCATTGCGGTGGGGGCGGTGCAAGGGTATTTTGGCGGCTGGACAGATTTGGTGGGTCAGCGGTTGATGGAAGTGTGGGGCGGTTTACCACAGCTGTTTATGATTATTATTTTGGTCAGTCTGTTTAGCCCCAGTGTGTTTGTGTTGTTTGGCTTAATGCTGCTCTTTGGCTGGATGGGGCTCGTTGGTCTGGTGCGTGCTGAGTTTTTGCGAGCGAGAAATTTTGATTATGTGCGGGCTGCCAAGGCGATGGGCGTGAGTGATGGCAAGATTATGTTTCGCCATATTTTGCCTAATGCCATGTCGTCGAGTCTGTCACAGTTGCCGTTTATTTTGACCGCGAATATCACGGCACTCACCACGCTCGATTATTTGGGCTATGGCTTGCCTGCAGGGTCGCCGTCTTTGGGGGAGCTAATTTCGCAGGGAAAAGATAATTTGGATTCACCGTGGCTCGCTTTGGCTGGGTTTTTTAGTTTAACGATTGTGTTGTCGCTGCTGATTTTTATTGGGGAAGCGCTGCGAGATGCGTTTGACCCACGGCAGTCTTGAATTAACTAAAATTCAATGCAGAAATCAACCCAAAATGCTGAGTAAACGGAATAAAATCCCTATCGCAAAATAACAGGGGTAATTGATGTTCAACGCAAAAACTAGCAATCATCACATCATTGGCTTTACGAATGGTAATGCCTTGTTTGCGTAATTGGCGGTAATAATCAGCGTATTTAATCGCATTTTGTTGGTTTAAAATATCGTAACATAATAAACTATCAAGGGCATTTTTGGCTTGATTGTAGTCTGTATCAAGGCGAAAACCTTGCAAAATTTCCATCAAAATCACGTCAAAAATCGCCACATTACTTGCCTCAAGCTGCGTGTCCAAAAAATCGGTGTGAGGTGTTGAATGACCGTTAAAATAGTCTATCCAAACGCTAGTATCAGCGATGATAGGCAAGTTCACGCTTCGACACCTGTTTTACGTATTTCGGATAAGTCGCCTTCCCAATGCAGTTTGCCCCGTAAGTCACGGATTTTTTGTTGTTGGCTTTTTTGCAAGAGTAGCTTTAGCCCTTGTTCGACGGCTTCTTTTTTAGTTTTAATGCCTGTGGCTTGTAGGGTCTGTTGCATTAGATTGTCATCTATTATGATGTTAGTTCGCATATCATTTCGCCTTTGTGTATGATTCTTTGATATTATACACATTTTAATAAATAGTTAAAAGGATAAAAATATGAGTTCAGGTTTTGTGGCGGGGACGCTCGTGCATACGGATAAAAGTTCGATCATTCAAGGAAATGATAAATGAACGAGTTACTCAAAGTCAAAAATCTAACCATTAAATCCGCCACCCAAACGCTGGTCGATAACCTATCCTACACCCTGCACACAGGCAAAACCCTTGCCATTGTGGGTGAAAGTGGCTCTGGTAAATCCATCTCAAGCCTTGCTTTACTCGGACTGCTACCAAATAGCCTAAGTATCACAGGACAAGCCACTTTAACTGATGTTAGCGATACGCAAAACCCCAAACCAATCATTTTACCGATTGAAAAAAATAGCCTAAGCAAAGATAACCAAAACGTCTTTCGCCAAATCCGTGGCAAACGTATCGGCATGATTTTTCAAGAGCCGATGACTGCCTTAAACCCCTTGCACACGGTGAGCAAACAAATCGCCGAATCGCTTGCTATGGCTGGCGTGGCAAAAAAACACTGGCGACAGCGTACCCTAGAGCTGCTTTCCCAAGTCAATATTGCTGACCCTGAAAGCAAACTTGCCCGCTATCCGCACGAGCTCTCGGGTGGGCAACGACAGCGTATCATGATAGCGATGGCACTGGCGCAAGACCCTGACATTATTATCGCAGACGAGCCAACCACCGCCCTAGATGTCACGCTTCGCCATGAGATTTTGCGGTTACTGCATGGGCTAAAAAACGAGCGGGGCATGGCGATGATTTTGATTAGCCATGATTTAAACCTTGTCAAACGCTACAGCGACAATCTCATCGTCATGCAACAAGGCAAAGTCATGGAGCAGGGGGCAACCCAAGCGATTTTTGACCATCCGCAGCAGAGTTATACTCGCTCATTGATTTATCAAGATTTTGGACAAAGTTTGCCCATCATTGACAATTCACCCAGTGTTTTGGAAGTTAAAGCGTTAACCATTGCTTTCCCCCAAAAAAACAATATATTGGGTCAAACCACCCAATGGTTTGAGGCGGTCAAAGGGTTAAATTTGACCCTTACTCAAGGGCAATCCTTGGGTATAGTGGGCGAGTCGGGGTCTGGCAAAACCACCACGGCTTTGGCACTCATCAAATTATTGGCTAATGCTATCAAGGTGCAAGGTCAGATTTTGCTGTCAGCCAATGCTCACATGACGGACGTTTTAGCGTTGTCGAATAAAGCCTTTTTGCCGTATCGCTCGGATATGCAAATGGTATTTCAAGATCCATATGCCAGTATCAACCCACGATTTAGTGTGTTTGAGATAATTGAAGAAGGGCTAACCATCCAAGGTATGGCAAAAACGGAGCGTGAAAAAGCGGTATTAGCAGCCTTAGACACGGTGCGGTTGCCACGAGATTTTGTCAGCCGTTATCCGCATGAGCTTTCAGGCGGTCAGCGTCAGCGGGTGGCACTTGCGCGGGCGTTGGTGATGAAACCCAAAATTTTGTTACTCGATGAGCCCACATCGGCGCTTGATAGCAGCACCCAAGTCGCAATGGTCAAGTTATTACGAGATATTCAAGCAAAATTTGGCTTAAGCTATATTTTTATCAGCCATGATTTGCAGGTGGTTAAGGCATTGTGCCAAACGATACTGGTATTGAAAAATGGCGAAACACAAGCATATGATATGACAGACAATATCTTCATCCAACCACAAAATCACTATGTGACTGCTCTAATTGCGCACAGCGGTAAAAACTAGCGGGTTTGCTGTCAAAACATTAGAAAGTTAACCATTATCGTGAACCACGTTGTTATATAAGTTTGCTTGGTTATAGCCAATTTACCCTACTCATTTAACCCTAGTGATTTTATTACAAGCACTTATACAGCGACTTGATTACATGCACTTCACTACAGCCCTTTAGCAATTGTTAAAAGTTAACCATGCCAAATTCCATCATTACTGAAGACAAAAAGCCACAGCATGACCTATTTGCTATAGCTGCCTTGACCCCCGCGCAAACCAAATATTTGCCAATCGTGGTGGCAATCGCTTTGTTTATGCAAATTTTAGACTCAACGGTGCTCAATACCGCTTTGCCTGCGATGGCGCATGATTTGAGTCAGCCTGCGTTATCAATGCAGTGGACAGTGATTAGCTATGCGCTCACTTTGGCAATTTTTACCCCGATTAGTGGTTTTATTGCCGATAAGTATGGCACCAAGACCACCTTTATGGTGGCGATTGGCGTGTTTACCGCAGGCTCGATGATGTGTGCGATGTCACCAACACTCAATAGCCTAATTTTTTCTCGCGTGGTGCAAGGATTGGGCGGTGCGATGCTCATGCCTGTGGGCAAGTTAACGCTGATTAAAAGCTATCCGCGAGAACGTATGCTGTCGGTGATGAATTATGCGGTGATGCCTGCGATGATTGCGCCCGTGATTGGGCCTTTGGTCGGGGGATATTTGGTGGAGCTTGCAAGCTGGCATTGGATTTTTTTGATTAATATTCCCATGGGGGCATTGGGGATGTGGGCAGGGTGGAAACTGATGCCCAACTATCTACAGCGCAATCCCAGCATGGATTTGCTTGGGTTCTTGCTATTTGGTGGCGCGATGGCAAGCTTTACCTTTGCGCTCGAGTTTGCCAATAACATTCATGCCGATAATCTGGCTTCAGCGGTTTTTCCCGTGATGGTTGCTTTATTGGCGATTATGCTGCTCATTGGCTATTATTATCATGCCAAATACTCAGAATCGCGTAATGGGCAACAACCGCTATTTGGCTTGGATTTGTTTCAAGTGCGTACCTTTCGGGTGGGCATTGTTGGCAATTTGCTGACCCGTTTGGGGATGAGTGCGATTCCTTTTCTACTGCCGCTACTGCTGCAAGTGGTGCAGGGTTATTCGCCGTCACAAGCGGGTTGGATGTTGGCACCGATTGCGGTGGGCGCGCTGTTGACCAAGCCGCTGGTCACGCGTATTGTGAAGCGATTTGGCTATCGTAGAACATTGGCGGGCAATACCTTGTTGATTGGGGTTAATATCATGCTGCTATCACAACTCAATCAAACCACGCCGATTTGGCTAAGTGTGCCATTTTTGACTTTTATGGGGGCGTGTAATTCGCTACAATTTAGCACGATGAACACCATCAGTATCGCACGGCTTCGCCCAAGTCAAACCAGCAGTGGCAATAGTTTATTGTCCGTCAACCAACAGTTGGCGATTAGTTTTGGGATTGGCTTTGGGGCGATGCTGTTACATTTACTGACGCCCGCTCGCGCCTCGCTGGCACAGACACAAACCGCGTTTTCATACAGTTTTATCATTTTGGGTATCATGACGATTTTATCTGGGTTGTATTTTTTGCGGTTGCACCGATTTGATGGCAAAGGGCTATACCAGTAGTCGCCCTTATATTCTTGCTCATATTGTTGATACCATGTTGGCAATATAAGTTGCCAAGCCATACCGATGGGTAGCGTGGTGATTTATTTCACTTATTTTTATGATAATTTTAATCCTTTAACCCGATTGTCCCTAATTGACCCTAATTGCTATTCTATTGGCGCAATCGTTTTGGAAACCCTATGCTATCCCATGCTTTTTCAATGATAATTGATACCCGTTGGTGTCTTAATGAACTGCTAAAAGATGGCGTCATTGACCAACGTGATTATAATTTGGTGATGACCCATAACCGCAAAACCTTGCATCCCCTGCAAGTGATTGCAGGCTTTCATCTAGTCGATAAAACCACGCACATGGCGCTCAGTCTGGACCAGCTCAATCGCTGGTTGGCACAAAAAGCAGGCGTTGATTATGTACGTATTGACCCGCTGAAAACCGATGTGCCCTCAGTGACATCAATTATGTCATTTGAATATGCGCGCTCGCAGCACATTTTGCCAGTCGCCGTCACCCAAGATACGGTGGAAATCGGTACTGACCAGCCATTTTATCAAGATTGGCAGCTCAATATTGCGCATATCGTGTCGCCCAAAAAAATCAAAACCGTATTAATCAGTCCCGAGCAAATCAACCGCTATCGCCAAGAATTTTATCAAGTCACCAAAGCCATTGCCGGGGCAAACCATCAGCAAAAACGCGCGGATGCCGATATCACCAATGTCGAAGCATTATTACAACTGGGCAATGCCGCCAATATTGAAAATCCCGATGCCAATGACCAACACATCGTCAAAATTGTCGATTGGTTATTACAGTACGCCTTTGACCAGCGTGCCAGTGATATTCACTTAGAGCCGCGCCGAGATAAAAGCAACGTGCGTTTTCGTATCGATGGTATTTTGCATACCGTTTATCAAATGCCGACTGGAATTATGACCGCGGTAGTGGCTCGGATAAAAATTTTAGCAAGACTCAATGTCGCTGAAAAACGTAAACCGCAAGACGGACGGCTCAAAACCCGTACCCCCAAAGGTCAAGAAACCGAGCTGCGGTTATCGACACTCCCCACTGCGTTTGGCGAAAAATTGGTGATGCGGGTATTTGACCCCGAGGTACTGGTGCGCTCTTTTGAACAGTTGGGGCTCACAGGGCGGGATTTGCAAAAATGGGATGACATGACCCGTAAAGCCAATGGTATTATTTTGGTCACAGGTCCG
Source organism: Moraxella sp. CTOTU47724 (assembly GCF_032014955.1). NCBI lineage: Bacteria > Pseudomonadati > Pseudomonadota > Gammaproteobacteria > Moraxellales > Moraxellaceae > Moraxella > Moraxella sp. CTOTU47724. The sequence continues at coordinate 57,466 of NZ_DALZSV010000003.1, read as the reverse complement.
ACAGGCTCGGGTAAAACCACGACGCTGTACAGTACCCTCAAAAAACTGGCGACAGAAGAAGTCAATGTCTGTACCATCGAAGACCCCATTGAGATGGTGGAGCCGTCATTTAACCAAATGCAAATTCAAAATAACATTGATTTGACCTTTGCTGACGGTATTCGCTCATTGATGCGTCAAGACCCCGATATCATCATGATTGGCGAGATTCGCGATACCGAAACCGCAGAAATGGCGGTACAAGCCTCGCTAACTGGGCACTTGGTGTTATCGACTTTACATACCAATGATGCCCCCAGTTCGTTGACGAGGCTGCATGATTTGGGCGTGGCGCCGTTTTTAACCTCAGCGACCATTTTGGGCATCATGGCACAGCGTTTGGTGCGTACCCTTTGCCCACATTGTAAATCCAATAAGCCCATGAATGACATTGAGCAGCAGACTTGGCAGGCGTTAGTCAGTCCTTGGAAAGCCGCCGCCCCAGATACCATCAATCATGCCGTTGGCTGTGAACACTGCCGTAACACTGGCTATCTTGGGCGAGTGGGATTGTATGAAATCATGGTGCTCAGTAATGCGCTTAAAAAATTGATTAGCGAAGGCGCTGACTTGTCGCAAATCGCGCAAAAAGCCTATCAAGATGGGTTGCAACCGTTAAGACTGGCAGGGGCAAAAAAGATTGCCGAAGGGGTGACGACGTTTGAAGAAGTGATGAGAGTGGTGCCATTAACTTAGGCAGCTAACCATTATTTGAAAGACAAAAAGTAAAAGTTAAAAAATAGCCGGCAACAAAAAAGCCTAAACGTAAAAGTTTAGGCTTAATCAATGGTGCCCGGGGCCGGACTTGAACCGGCACGCTCGTAAGAGCGAGGGATTTTAAATCCCTTGTGTCTACCAATTTCACCACCCGGGCAGGGTAGTCACAGCACTGACGCTTGGCGTCGTGTGGTGTCTGTGTCAGAAGTGGGTGCTATTATAATCAGTTTTGTTAACTTTGCAAGCAGTTTTTTACGATATTTTTTCGCGTTTATTGCTGACTCATAATAACAAAACACCCATAATAATAAAACAATAGTACCGTAAAATGAAAATGGAGGCTGAGGCCGGAATCGAACCGGCGTCCGCGGATTTGCAATCCGATGCATGGCCACTGTGCTACCCAGCCATTTCATTTAGGTTTGCTATGATAGCAAAAATTTTTAAAAGTGCAAGGACTTTTTTAGCCATTTGAGCGATGTAATGAAGGATGGTGAAGGGTATTTGAGCGCTAATTTAGCGGTTAAACATTTTCAATGGATGTTATCACGCCGCAAAATCGGTTAAAATAACGCAAATTTTTTGCTAAACGACTTTTTGTTGACCGATTCGTTATTGATTGAGGAACCACCATGACTGCGACAGTGTTAGATGGCAAAGCGTATGCCAAACAAATGGAAGCTGAACTTGCCGAGCGGGTTGCCAAGTTAAAACAAGACTCTGGACGCACGCCGATTTTGGCAACGATTTTGGTGGGTGATGACCCTGCCTCGGCAACTTATGTCAAAATGAAAGGCAATGCCTGTCAACGTGTGGGTATGGATTCCTTAAAAGTTGCCATGCCACAAGCGACCACCACCGAGCAGCTATTGGCAAAAATTGCCGAGCTTAACAACAATCCTGACGTGCATGGGATTTTGCTACAACACCCTGTGCCCAGCCAAATTGATGAGCGTGCCTGTTTTGATGCTATTGCACTGGCAAAAGATGTGGATGGCGTGACTTGTTTAGGGTTTGGCAATATGGCGATGGGTGAGCCTGCGTATGGTTCTTGCACCCCGCAAGGCATTATGTATTTATTAGAAAAAAACGGCGTTGAGCTTGCTGGTAAGCATGCGGTGGTCGTGGGTCGTAGCGCGATTTTGGGTAAACCGATGGCGATGATGCTATTAAACGCCAACTGTACCGTGACCATTTGCCACTCACGTACCCAGAATTTGGCAGAATTGGTCAAACAAGCGGATATCGTGGTGGGTGCTGTCGGCAAACCAGAACTTATCAAAAAAGATTGGATTAAATCGGGCGCCGTGGTGGTCGATGCAGGGTTTCATCCGCGTACCCATGCGGATGGTACGAGCGGTGGCGTGGGTGATATTGAGCTGACAGGTATCGAAGCTATTGCCTCAAGCTATACCCCAGTGCCCGGTGGCGTAGGTCCAATGACCATTAATACACTCATCCGTCAAACGGTAGAAGCGGCAGAAAAAGCAGCAGCAAAATAATGGGTTTGAATTAAAAAAGGAAGTGTTTAAAGCTTCCTTTTTTTGTGCATTTTTTTTGTATTCATTTTTTCACTATGACTCATGACTGGAAATCTTTACGTGACTGATGCTGAAACTTCCGCTTATAAAACGTCCCCCTATAAAACTTCAACGCCATCAAATGCTTCTGACGCGTCAATCGTTTTTCATCGACTGATTACCGCATTGCAGCAAGTGTTGCCTAGCGCTAATCTTGCCAAGACATATGTGCCGTTACTATCTAAGCCGAATCAACCTTTTTATTTATGGCTCATTGATCCAGATTTTTGTCATGAAGATTTGACGCTAGCGGTGATAGAAAATCTGTGGAAGAATTGTCCATATTGGGTGTTTGCATGGGCGTCCGGGCAAGTATTGGCGCAGTATATTTTGCAGCAGCCACAGATGGTGCGCAATAAAGTGGTGATGGATTTTGGCGCAGGGTCGGGGATTGTCGGTATTGCCGCAAAAATGGCGGGTGCAAAACGGGTCATTTGCTGTGATATTGATAGCGTGAGCCTGACTAGTTGCCGAGCTAATGCGCAATTAAATGGGGTAACGGCTGAGCTGCTAGATAATTTATTTGAGTTAAAACAGCAATTTGGCATGGATAAGGTCGATGTGCTATTGGTCGCGGATGTGCTGTATGACAAAGCCAATTTGCCATTATTAGATGTGTTCTTACAATACGCGCATGATGTTTGGGTGGCTGATAGCCGCGTCAAAAATTTTGCTCACCCGCGCTACCACAAGGTAACGACGTTGGATAATACAACCACTTTGCCTGATATGGATGAAGCCAAGCAGTTTAACCAAGTAGTGCTTTATCGCAGCACCGATTGACTTAGACAGTAGCAGGGGAATAGTAATATGGGTGGTATATGCTCGCAAAAAACCCTCGCCTTTGTTTTCTGTATTTTTAAAGCTATGAAATAATTTGTAACATAGTTATCGCATTATCGCTATTTTCAAGGCATAATAAGCCACACCCCTATTTTTAATCATCTGTTTGTTCAATACCATCCCCGATGGCATGCATCGCGGCATTATTATTGATAACAACAGCTAGATGATTACCTTGCCGTTTTACGTTTAGAAAAGGAATCCTAATATGAGTATTTGTATCACTGCCACAGGATTATACACCCCGCCTTACAGCATCAGTAACGAAGAGTTGGTCGCTACTTTCAACCAATATGTTGATAACTATAATGCCAAAAATGCCGATGCCATCGCCCGTGGAGAGAAGACGGCACTTGTGCATTCGACGGCTGAATTTATCGAAAAAGCCTCAGGTATCAAATCTCGCTATGTGATGGAAAAAGACGGAATTTTAAACCCAGATATCATGGCGCCTGTGATTCCTTATCGCAAGCTTGGCGAAGAGATGTCCATCATGGCAGAAATGGGTCTAGATGCACTCAAACAAGCACTGGACAATGCAGGTCTACAAGGTAAAGACTTAGACGGCATTATTGTTGCTTGTTCAAACTTTCAGCGCGTGTATCCTGCCATCGCCATCGAAATTCAGCAATACATTGGTATGCAAGGCGGTTTTGGCTTTGATATGAACGTCGCCTGTAGCGCAGCAACCTTTGGTATCGCCCAAGCGGTCGGTCTGATCAAATCTGGCACCGCCAAACGTGTCGCTATGGTCAATATCGAAATCACCTCAGCGCACCTCAACTGGCGCAACCGTGACAGCCACTTTATCTTTGGCGATGTGGCAACGGCGACGATTATCGAAGAGATTGACGAAAAAACAGCCACACCCAAAGGCTATGAAATTTTAGATAGTCAGCTGTTTACCCAGTTTTCAACCAATATTAAAAATGAATACGGCTTTTTGGATCGCAGTGAATTCTTAGCCGCTGGCACGCCGATGTATCCTGATATCGACGCGCCTGTGACCGACAAATTGTTCTTGCAAGAAGGTCGCAAGGTATTTCGTGAAGTGTGCCCTGCCGTGTCCAATTTAATCCTTGAACTGCTCCATAAAAACCACGTTGAGCCACAACAGCTCAAAAAAATGTGGCTGCACCAAGCCAATGCCAACATGATTGATTTGATTTTACGCACCGTGTTGGGCAAAGAAGCGGATAAATCGATTGCGCCTATGGTGCTAGCAGAATATGCCAATACCAGCTCAGCCAGTCCCATGATTGTGTTTCATAAACACCAAGAAAATATGCAGTCGGGTGATTTGGGTGTGATTTGCTCGTTTGGCGCAGGTTACTCAATTGGGGGTGTGTTGGTCAAAAAAGTCTAAGCTTTTTATTGCCTCTCACGAAACCCATGCAAATCCCCCCAAAATGTGGCAAAATATCCGATTATTTTGCCATTTTTATTTTTAAGCCCTAAATTAAGCCAAAACTTTTAAGCCATTATTTTTAAGCTATCATTATGAAAGAATCTTTACGTTTTCGCCTTGACCAAATGTCTGACCGTTTCGAAGAAGTCACCGCCATGCTGTCTGAGCCAGAAACCATGAATGACAACAAAAAATTCCGTGAATTATCGGTTGAGCACAGTGATTTATCCGCATTGGTCGATGTCTGGGGCAAATACCGCCAAGCGGAAGAAGATTTGGCAACCGCTGAAGAAATGCTGTCAGATTCAACGGGCGATGGCGACATGAAAGAAATGGCGCAAGAAGAAATCCAAGCCGCCAAAGACACCATCAATGAGCTTGAAGACGTGCTCAATGTGATGATGCTGCCTAAAGACCCGAATGATAAAGTGCCTGCCTTCTTGGAGATTCGAGCAGGGACGGGCGGCGATGAAGCGGCAATTTTTAGCGGGGATTTGTTCCGGATGTATGAGCGTTATGCGGCAACCCAAGGTTGGACAGTGGAAGTATTGTCCGAGAATGAAGGTGAGCATGGCGGCTATAAAGAAATCATCAGCCGTGTATCGGGCACGGGTGTGTATGGCCGCTTAAAATTTGAGTCGGGCGCACACCGGGTGCAACGGGTGCCAGAGACTGAAAGCCAAGGACGGGTGCATACTTCGGCTTGCACGGTCGCGGTGATGCCAGAGATTGAAATTGATGATACCGTAGATATCAACCCTGCCGACTTGCGTATCGATACTTATCGTGCCAGTGGGGCAGGTGGTCAGCATATCAATAAAACCGACTCTGCGGTGCGTATCACCCATATTCCAACAGGCACGGTGGTTGAATGTCAGCAAGAGCGTAGCCAACACGCCAACCGCGATAAAGCCATGAAAATGCTGGTATCCAAAATTCAGCAAGAAAAAGTACAAAAACAAATCGATGCGTCAAGCGATATGCGTCGCAATTTGGTCGGTAGTGGTGATCGCTCGGAGCGCATTCGCACTTATAATTTTCCCCAAGGGCGGATGACCGACCACCGTATTAATTTAACCTTGTACAAACTCGATGCCATTATGCAGGGTGACTTAGATGAGCTTCTCGACAGCCTACTGCGTGAGCACCAAGCTGACTTGATGGCATCGGTGAGTGGGGAAGAATAAGATGGCAAAATTTTTAAATACCAGTGGTACTACTTACCATTTGGAAGAACTCATCAAAAAGTCATCTGACCGTTTAATTTTAATTAGCCCTTATCTTAAATTAAATGAACGAATTAAAGAGTTACTTGAAGATAAAAATCGTTTAAAAATTGATATTCGTATCGTATATGGTAAGAGCGACTTGCAACCTGAAGAAATTAATTGGCTCAAAAATTTGACGTTCATTCGAACCAGTTTTTGCAAAAATTTGCATGCCAAATGCTACATGAACGAGAATGAATGCATTATCACAAGTTTAAATTTATATGAATTTAGCCAAATCAATAACAATGAAATGGGCATTTTAATCGCTCGTGATGCAGATAATCAGCTATATAGCGATGCATATGAAGAAGCACAGCGTATTATTCGTATTAGTGAAGAAGTGAGAATGTCAGTTGACAAGGTAAATGAAATGTCAACGACATCAGAAAATAAAGAGTATGGCAAAATAACGATTGCTAAATTAGCGAGTCAGTTGGGTATGAAAACCTCAGAACTCTCTGCCAAAATGATTGAAAATGGTTATTTACAAGAAATTGCAGGCGAATTGCGTTTGACTCAACTTGGTAGTGAAAAGGGTGGTGAAGAAAAACGCGGCAAGTTCGGTATTTTTACCATTTGGCATAAAAATTTTAACTTTTGATAGTGTAACTAAAATTGTGGGAAAACATCATGTCACAGCAAAACCAAACTGAAAATGCAGCAACCGAAGCGCATGTGGAAGACAGCCAAGACGTCAACGAACTTATCAAACAACGTCACAGCAAACTTGATTTAATCAAACAAGCAGGTAAAAACCCTTACCCAAACCAATTCAAACGCAAAGAATACGCCCAAGACTTGCAGCAGCAATTTGCCGATAAAGACAAAGAAACATTGGCAAACAGCGATAAAGTCATGGTGACAGTCGCCGGTCGTATCATGCTCAAACGGGTGATGGGTAAAGCCAGCTTTGTGACCATTGCCGACATGACAGGTCGTATCCAAGCCTATGTCAGCAAAAACGACTTGGGCGAAGAGATTTATAATGACTTTAAAACATGGGATATCGGAGACATTATTGGTGTGACAGGGTATGTATTTCGAACCAACACCGGTGAATTATCTGTGCATGCTACCGAAGTACAATTATTGACCAAATCATTACGCCCACTACCAGACAAATTCCATGGGTTAAGCGATACGGAGGCTCGCTATCGTAGCCGTCATCTTGACCTGATGACCAATGAAGACAGCCGTAACGCCTTTATTATCCGTAGTAAAGTCATTGCAGGGATTCGTGAGTATATGCTTAACGAGCGTTACATGGAAGTTGAAACCCCGATGATGCACGTCATCCCAGGCGGTGCTGTGGCTCGTCCATTTGTCACCCATCATAATGCGCTTGATATGCCGCTTTTTTTACGCATTGCGCCAGAGCTGTATTTAAAACGTCTAGTCGTGGGTGGTTTTGAGCGTGTGTTTGAAATTAACCGTAATTTTCGTAACGAAGGGGTATCGGCGCGTCACAACCCAGAATTTACCATGATTGAGTTTTATCAAGCCTATGCCGATTACGAAGATTTGATGAAACTAACCGAAAATATGTTTGAAAAACTGGCAAACGATATTTTAGGTACCACGGAGATTGATTATCAAGGTGAAGCAATTAGTTTCAAAGCCCCATTTGAACGCTTGCCAATGACCAAAGCGATTGAAAAATACGCGGATAATTTCGACATGAGCAAAATCGCAGACCGTGATTATCTAGCGGATTATGCCAAAAACGTACTCAGACAAGACGTTAAAGACATCTTTGGGATTGGCAAACTGCAAACCATCATCTTTGAAGAAACTGCAGAAACCAAACTGCGTCAACCAACCTTTATTACAGAATATCCTGCCGAAACTTCACCACTAGCACGCCGTAACGATGACAATAGCGAGATTACTGACCGTTTTGAACTATTTATCGGCGGGCGTGAAATTGCCAACGGCTTTAGCGAACTCAATGACCCAATCGACCAAGCTGAGCGCTTTAAACAACAAGTGGCTGAGAAAGACGCAGGCGATGATGAAGCGATGCATTATGATGCAGAGTTTATCGAAGCCTTGTCCTATGGCTTGCCACCGACTGCAGGCGAGGGCATCGGTATTGACCGTTTGGTGATGTTATTTACCAATGCACCGAGTATTCGTGATGTGATTTTGTTTCCGCATATGCGCCGCAAAGACGTTTAAAAAATGCCAATATAGCATTAATATAGCGATAGCTTTCAAAACCGCAGTCACAGTAATGACTGCGGTTTTTTTATGATAATCCAGTCCTCAACAAAGCCAACCCTTACCCTTATTGAAGCCAGTAATATCAAAGATATCTTTTGAAACAAAACTAATAAAAAATCGGCTCAACTCACCAAATAATCAGTGTTAGACTAAACCGTATTTTTCGCTCAAACCCGTCTATTTTCTGACCTATCGTTGAGAAACGTTGACTATGACAGACCCCCGTTCAGACAAGCCTTTGGAAACCCCACCTGTTTTGCCGCCTACGTATCGTAAACCTAACAAATTTACTCTAATACTACCCTGGATTTTGTTACTACTAGTGCTGTTGGCGGGCTTGTGGATGATGACCAAGCCACAGTTGCCTTGGCAAAAAAATCAAGCGGTGGTAGCCAGTCAGCCCGGGTGGCAGCCGCCGAAATCTGAGCCTGTCGATACCAAAAAACTCGGTGACAATCCAAATGCTGCGGTGGCATCTTATCACAATGCTGTCGCTGTCGCTGCGCAGTCAGTCGTCAATATCTATACCACGCAAAAAATCGAGGAGCATCCCTATATGAATGACCCGATGATGCGCCGCTATTTTGAATATCACGGTATCCCTAATGGCGAAAGCGATAATACCAATTTAGGCTCGGGTGTCATTATTTCGCAAGATGGCTATATCGTCACCAACTCGCATGTGATTTCCAAAGCCGATAACATTATCGTGATGCTCAATGATGGTCGCAAAGCAACCGCAAAAGTCATCGGCAACGATGTGGAAAGTGATTTGGCGGTGATTAAGGTTGATTTGACAGGGCTGAAACCCTTAGGATTTCGTGAACAGTCGACCCAGGTGGGCGATGTGGTGTTGGCAATTGGCAACCCGTTTGGGGTCGGTCAAACCGTCACCCAAGGTATTATCTCGGCAACGGGGCGCACGGGACTGGGTATCAACACGGTGGAAGATTTTATCCAAACCGATGCCGCTATCAATCCCGGTAACTCAGGGGGTGCGCTGGTCGATGCTTATGGTCAGCTGGTTGGTATCAACACCGCGATTTTTTCACGCTCGGGCGGCTCGATGGGGATTGGATTTGCGATTCCTACCGAGATTGTTAAGCTTGTGATGAATGGCATTATTAAAAATGGTAAAGTGCACCGCGGCTGGCTTGGGATTGAATTACAAAGTTCGATGAAAGACCCAACCAAACTCAGTGATGACACGCAGGGCGTTGAAGTGATGAACGTGATGCGTGATGGTCCTGCTGCCAAAGCGGGCTTGCAAAAAGGGGATATCATCACCGCAATGGATAATAAACCTGTCAATGATGCCAATACACTGATTCAATTGGTCGCACGTAAAGCACCCAACAGTGTGGTCAATCTACAAGTGATGCGTAATAAAGCGCAAAGCAGCGTCAATGTGACCCTAGGTGAAAGACAACCCCAAGAAGCTTTGACCGAGCTACCCACGTCACAAAACTTTGACCAAAACAATGACAGTGCTAATCAAAATGGCGCCAGCAATGAGGATGACATTCGAGCAGAATTAATGGAATTACTGAAAAAACATCATTAAACGTTATTTAAAACTTCAAAAGTTTACTGCGTTGCGGTTAATTGGGTACTTTACCTGCTCTGGCTGCCGGCTGTGGTTATTTGCTGTCATTACCTGCTTTCATTACCAGCTAAGGTCAAACCACGCCCGCCATCCACGGCAATAATCTGCCCTGTGATATACGGGGCAGCTGCCAAAAATACCGCCACTTGCGCGATATCTTGCGGTGTGCCAATTCTTTTTAATGGTACGGCGCGGCAGATTTTGTCAATCGTCTCAGCGGTGAGCGCTTGCTCAGTGCCTTCCATGGGTAAAATGTTAATACCCGGTGCAATGCCATTGACGCGGATATCGGGCGCTAGTTCGATTGCTAGCGACTGCACCATCATTTGGTGCGCGGCTTTTGCCATGTTATAGACCGTATAACCCCCAAATGGCTTGCCATTGGCGTGAATATCCAAAATGCTGATAATACAGCCTTGCGATTTTTTTAGATAAGGGTATAAATACTGGCTGATAAATAACGGAGTTTGCGCATTGGTCAAAAATAAATTTTGCCAGTCTTGCTGAGAGATTTGACCAAAGGGCGTCGGGTAAAACCGTGAGGCATTATGAACCAAACAATCCAATCGACCAAAACTGTTGATTATGCGCCAAGTCAATTGTGGCAGCATTTCAAAATCCTCTAAATCCCCTTGCACGCTTTTTGCTGACTCTGGGCGAATGGCATTACAGTGATCAACAAGTTCCATGGCTTCTGATTCACTGGTATGGTAATGGATAATGATATTATAATTGGCTTGGTGCAGTGCCAGCACAAGCGCCCGACCAATTCGTTTGGCGCCACCTGTGACACACGCCACGCGGCACGGATTGGATACTTCGCTCATCGCTGCTTGATTCAACATCATTTGCTACCTATGGCTATTTGATTAATCGGTTTGTCGTTTTAATCATTCATGCTTTAATCCATATGAGCCCAATTGGTTGGGATTGGAAAACCCCATGATTATCACACACCTTAAACGAGCGACACAACTTTATCAAGCGCTGCAGGATTATCAGCAAAGCACCCATGCCTTTAGCCAAAGCATCACCAAATGGCGCACCAAGTCCTAACGATTTACCTTAAATTTACATAAAAAAAGAGCAGGGCTTAGCCTGCTCTTAATTTTTGACACTTAAAAATTAGTTAGCTTTAAAATAGTTAACTTTAAAAAAATTAGTTACCTTGCTCAAGCGTTTGTTGATAGGCTTGGTCAAAATTGACTGGCGCAAGTAACAATTGTGGGAAACTACCACGGGTCACAATGTCACTGACCACTTCACGGGCATAAGGGAACAATACGTTTGGACAATACGCACCTAAAATTGCGCCCAATTGTTCTTCAGGGATATTTTGCAACATAAAGATGCCCGCTTGGTGTACTTCTGCGATAAACGCGGTTTCCCCACCGTTATTGGCAGTCACATTAACGGTTAATATTACTTGGTAGTGGTCATCGTCCAATTTTTCAGCGGCACTTGATAGGTTGATATCAAGCTCTGGTTGCCATTCACGGGTAAATACCTCTGCACCCGGTACTTCTAATGACATATCTTTAACATAGATACGTTCTAGCGCCAGTTGTGGTAAGTTTTGTTCGTCTGCCATGATAGTGTCCTCAATTAACTGTTTTTACGGGAATTATAACAATATGACAGCTTTAAATTTTTCTAAAAACTAGTCTAAAAACTATCAACTGTATTTATAATGGGGGTTATTTATCTAGTAAAGTTCTAGTAAATTTTTTTAATCTGCGAACGATTAATCCGCTAATAAACCATCAAGTTTGCCTTGACGCTCAAGACCAGCGAGTTGGTCATAACCACCAATGAAATTATCACCAATAAAAATTTGCGGTACTGTGCGATAATTATTGGTTTTTTGCGCCAATGCCTGACGTTCTTCTGTGGTCACATCATACATGTTAACTTCTTCAAATGCTTGACCTTTGTTTTTTAATAGCATTTTAGCTTGCATACAGTAGGGGCAAGTCGGTGTGGTATAAATTTTCACCATAGCCATAACAATCTCCTTATTTCTAGATTTTTTAAAATGGGTTAAAAGCTTATTATCAGATACCGATGAGATAATAAAGCGTTATTGATGGTTATGGGGCTTGGCGATTCAAATTTCAAATTGTGAACAGCCAACCAGTCTTATTTGGTTTTGCCGGACACGGTTTTTTCTACCACTAAAGGTAAACCTGCGGCTTGCCAATTGGTAATACCACCATCGAGACGATAAACGTTGTCGTTACCAATCATTGCCACTGCGGTACCTGCAGTCATACCCATTTGGCAAACGATGATAATAGGATGGTCAGCACTACGAAGTGCGTCAACGTGATCTTTTAGCTCAGTAAACGGGATATTGCGGCTGCCTTTGATATAGCCTTTTTCAAAATCTTTTCGTGGGCGGATATCAATCAGCTGAGCGTTTTGGTTGTTAACCATCAAGCCCACTGCATTTGGATTGATTTTTTTGCCGCCGCGTTTGTTCTCAAGCATAAAAAATAGCACAATTAGCACAAACATGGTGCCAAATAAAAATGGGTGATGACCCATAAACTCAAACCAACGTTCCAAGATATCCTCCACAGGGGCATTGCTTCAAAATTATCGTTTGATTGCCCATAAAAAATTGACTGTATTATAACGGTAGTTGTCAATTTTAAGAAACTTTTATTTAGTCTAATATTTAGTCTAAAATCGCAAGCTTAAAAATCCTGCGAGGCCGCTTCTTGTTGCAGGAGTACCAAATTCTCCACCCGCCTTGCTAGCACCTGTCCGTCTGCTACTGCCTGCCACATCGCACAATTGGGCGTGGACTCGGTATGTTTGCAATCGCGAAAACGGCAGTAGGGGGCAAGCGGCGCAAGCTCGATAAAGCCTTGTAAAATATCATCAGGGGTCAAATGCCAAAGCCCATATTCGCGAATACCGGGCGTATCAATAATGGCACCTTTGCTGAGCGCCATCGGGTCAAACGCTAAAAATCGGCTGGTAGTGGTGGTATGTTGACCCAACTGTGAAATGGTTGAAATTTCATTGACTGATTGTCCCGCGGCAGGCAATAACTGATTGACCAAGCTGCTTTTACCAACCCCTGATTGACCAGCAAAAATCACATTCTTGCCGGCAACGGTGTTTTTTAGGTGGGTTAAGTCACCACTCGATTGGGTCACCAAGGTGGCGTAGCCAAGCTGTTGATAGGCTGACAGTAGCTCTGTCACCTCGCTATGACTACCATCTGCCAACAAATCGGCTTTATTTAAAATCAGTAATGGCGTGATGTCTGAGTGATGGCAAGCCACCAAATACCGATCAATCAGCTGGGCAGACGGCAGCGGCAGCGGCGCAAATACGACTGCTAAAATATCGACATTGGCGGCGATGGGTTTGAGCTTGTGGTAACGGTCAGGGCGGTTGATGATGCTTTGTCTATCATAAATCGCTTCAATACGCCCAAGTCCTGTATTTGGGTCAGCGACAAAACGGACTTTATCCCCAGTGGCAATCAGTGGCAAGTTAGTACGGGTGTGACAACGCCAAACACTGTGCAGGGTGATGGGTTGCCAAAATGGTTCTGGCTCGTTAGCGGCGACAATCGGTTTTTCAGGCAGGGTTTGCGGTAAGCTAATGGCTTGGACTTCGAGCTGCTTGCCAAAGTTTGCGACAACAATGCCATCCATCAGCTGGGCATCGTCCAGCACTTGCTGGGATTTTTGTTGTTTTTGGATGCGGCGGGTTTGCTGGTCAGTGAGTTTACGTTTACGGATTAACGCCATACGCTATCCACTACATCAGCCACTAGGGGATTTTTTACCATACTAACACCTTATAAAATTTTGCAATACTTTTAGACACTGCTACATGGGCATGTATGGCTACATGAGCACGCATGAGCAATCGCCAACAAAACCGATATTTTACCTGTAAAATCTGCTAAGATGGCGGATTATTTGTTAAAGAGTATGAAAAGGCAACAGTATGGCGGTTGATAAAAAACATCTGATTTGGATTGACCTTGAAATGACAGGTCTAGATACCCTCAAAGATACTATCATCGAGATAGCGACGATAGTGACTGACAGTGAACTCAATATCTTAGCCGAAGGTCCTGTGTTTGCCATCCATACGCCTGACATTGTGCTCAACAGCATGGATGATTGGAACACGCGCCAACATGGGCAATCGGGACTGATTGACCGTATTCGCCGTAGTAACGTGACGATGGCTCAAGCAGAAACCGAAACCATTGCATTTTTGAGTAAATATGTCGAATCAGGACGCTCACCGATGTGTGGCAATTCGATTTGCCAAGACAGACGGTTTTTGGCACGGCAAATGCCGACGCTTGAGCGGTTTTTTCATTACCGCAACTTAGATGTGTCAACGGTCAAAGAGCTGGCTTATCGCTGGCGCCCCGATATTTTGTCAAGCTTTGAGAAAAAAGGCAATCATTTGGCACTTGATGATATCCGTGATTCAATTCGTGAACTGCGCCACTATAAAGAGCACTTTTTTAAGTTTATTGGTTAACAGTAAAATTTTTAAAACGATACAATTCATATCATAATACTTGAAATTATCCAAAATTTTAGGCATTATAAGCTGACAAAAGGAATTTGTTAGCTTGACTTGAGACAAGTAAATCGAAATACAAGTGAATCAGCGTGAGTGTAAATCAGCAATAGTTGCGAGCCCATCGTCAAAAAACTGGTTGTATCAACTCAAATTTATTTCAACCCAGATTTATTTGAAGTCAGCGTTATTTTAAGTCAGCTGGTGACCGTTGACACTGGTACTCATTCCTATCTCATGGACGACATTAGGAACCTATCATGGACAATTTTGACACCCAAACCCCGCAATCTGTTTATTTCTTTGGGGGTGAAAAAAGGCGATCGGGTATCAACCATGCTGCCCCGTACACCGACAGCCATAACCGTGAAAAATTTAATCACATAAACCCACTGCTTTTAACACCAACAAAAATAACAGGTTAACGGAAAAACAATGCAAGTACAAAATAATACATTTTTGGTCACAGGCGGCGCGTCAGGTCTAGGTGAGGCGACAACCCGTTATTTGGTGGCGCATGGCGCAAATGTTATCATCGCCGATTTGAACCAAGAAGCCGGTGAGAAATTAGTGGCTGAATTGGGCGATAAAGCGATTTTTGCAAAATGTGACGTCACCAGCGAAGCGGATGTCAAAAACGCGATTGAGGCGGGTGTGACCAAATTTGGTAAATTATCAGGGTCAATCAACTGTGCCGGTATCGTGTTGGTGCAAAAATTACTGGACAAAGAAGGCAATCCAGCCGATTTAACCACCTTTGCCCGTGGTATCCAGATTAACCTCATCGGTACTTTTAATGTGGCGCGACTGGCAGCGGCTGCGATGGCAAAAAATACTGCAGACAATAATGAAGATAAAGGTGTGATTATCAACACCGCTTCAATTGCCGCATTCGATGGTCAAGTCGGGCAAGGCAGTTACTCGTCATCTAAAGCAGGCGTGGTGGGCTTAACCTTACCACTCGCGCGTGAGCTGCAGCGCCATCAAATACGTATCATGACCATCGCCCCAGGGGTGTTCGGTACACCGATGATGGCAAGCCTGCCAGAAGCTGCCCGTACCAGTCTTGAGCAAGCGGTTCCTTTTCCCAAACGTTTGGGCAATCCAGAAGAATTTGCTAAATTGGTGGCCCATATCATCGAAAATAGCTATCTTAATGGCGACGTCATTCGTTTGGACGGCGCTATTCGCATGGGTTAATTTAGGTGATTGTTACCAGTAACTGCGCACAGTGACTGGCAACAGAGCCTATCAATTTAGCCATTTAAAAAAGCCACTCTGAAGAAGATTGGCTTTTTTTATTAACAATTTCACCGGGACTATTTGGTAAGTCACTATTTGGTGAGTATTAGGCGGTTATTACGGGTCAATCGAAGACGGTATTCTTCGCCGTCATGCTGAATGCGAATCTCTTTGGTCAGCGCAAATAAATGATTGGAATATAGCGTAGGCAAGGAACTTTGTTGGATGAGATTGGCGCGATTTAATAAATGTAGCATAGGATACTCCTTTTCTCTGGAAGTGGGGCGAATAGTGTTTTTAATTGATAATGATTATCATTTATATTTAATGGGTCGTCAAGTGACTTTTTTCACTTTTTCATCAAATCTAATGCTTTATAATGGGTAACAATCAACAGTTTGAGAAAAATATGTCAAAAGTCGTTAATGTGGCAGTCGCGGTGATACATTTTAACAATCAATATTTATTGGGATTTCGCCATACCAATCAACACCAAGGCAATCGCTATGAATTTGTTGGGGGGAAAATTGAGCCAGATGAAACCCCAAAACAAGGGTTAGTCCGTGAAGTCCATGAAGAGATTGGCTTGGATATCGCGCAAAATACCGCAGTCAAAATGGGGGTGATACGCCATGATTATGCTGATAAAAGCGTGGCATTGCACGTTTTTAAAATTCAAGTGAGTCAAGCCCAGTTTGATGGTTTACAACAGGGTATAGGCAAGGAGGGTCAAGCGGTCACATGGGTGCACCAGTCAGACTTAGTCGCCAATCAGTACGCGCTGCCCGATGCCAATGCCCGCATTTTAGAGTGGTTAAAATTGCCCAATGCGATTTATATCACGCAGCCCTTAGATCACTTCATTGGTGTGGATAAGTGGGTTGATTTTTATAGCCAAAAACTGCCTCAAGATGCCCATTGTTATCTTCGCCCGCAAACCAGCGATGAAAATGCCACCGCTATGATTGATGGCTTACTAAGGATAAGAGCGGATATCACCCCGATTATTCAATATGCAACACTAGCGTGCTTATTTAAGTGCTTACCTGAGCGATTAGATGCGTGGTTAAAAAACGGCATGGTGCATTTGAATCACCAACAACTCATGACGCTTGATTTCTCAAGCTTATCAAAAAATTGTCGCTATTTTGCCAGTTGCCATGACCAACATAGCCTAAGCAGATTAAATACCTTGGCGACATCGCATACTGTCATGGGCTGTTTTTTATCGCCGGTGAAAGCCACGCTGACACACCCAGAAACCTTTCAAAGTGGGGGCATGGGCTGGCAAGCGTTCGGCGAATTAGCAAAGCTTAGTGATGTGCCGGTGTTTGCGCTAGGCGGAGTAGGGCAGGCAGATTTAGCCACCGCCTATGAGCATGGGGCGATGGGAGTCGCGGGTATTCGGTTATTGGTCGACAAGGTATAAAAACTAGCCAACAGGTTGACAATAGCGCATTCACTGTAACAACTGGCTGACAAAAAGTGCCCCAATAGTCACCGTTTGAGCGTTTATTTTGGGCTAAAATGACTACTTTAATGCGCAATAACACTGAGTAAAATAAGGTGATATAGACAATGAAAATAATGAGTAAAAAAACGCTAGCAGCGGCAGGTATTGCAGGTACATTAATTGCGATGAGTGCTTGTTCCACTACACCGACAACCGAAACCACCGCCAAGTCCACAGGCGTTGGTAAAGCTCAGGCAGTGCAAAGCGTTGATTTAAACCGTTATGCGGGCAAATGGTACGAAATTGCCCGTTTGCCGATGTTTTTTCAGCGTAACTGTGCCAGTGATGTCACCGCCACTTACACCCTACAACCGACAGGCAAGGTGGAAGTCAATAACCAATGTATGGGCAAAGATGGCAAACCCATGCAAAGCATTGGTGAAGCCACCAAAAATGGCGACAGTGGCAGTAAACTTAAAGTTACTTTCTTGCCGCAAGGACTGCGTTGGTTGCCTGTTGGTAAAGCCGATTATTGGGTGCTTGCTTTAGACCCCAATTATAACCATGCGTTGGTGGGTACGCCAAATCAAAAATACTTGTGGATTTTGTCACGCACGCCCACGATAGATGAAGACACTTATCAAACAATGGTCGCTACCGCAAAATCTCAAGGCTACGATGTCAGTAAATTGCAAAAAACCGCACAAAATAGCCGATAAGCTAGGTAGTTGAAACACCCTGCTTTAAAATTGCTAAAACGCCTAAATTCCGTTACAATTTAGGCGTTTATTTATTGCTGCATTTTCCACAGATTTTATTTTTCCTTCACAAAAAAAGGTCATACTATGTCTGCCAATCTTTACCAAGACCACCTCACTACTCGCAAAAATCAAGAAGCCCAAGCGGTTCAGTTACTAGTTGAGCTAAATACCCTAGCCAATAAAGGCGTCAATGTGTTGTTTTTTGGCAACCGCATTGCCCTAAACCTTGTTGATATCATCGCTCATCATGACAAAAACGCCCTTAACATCGCTGATACACTCGCTTTTGCCACCGCGTTAAACGACCAAAATCTAAGCCATACCACGGTGGACTTGGGTCAAGCGCTCAAATCAGGTAAACAAGCCGATAGCTTTACCAGCGGTGACGAAGTGCCTGCGACAGATGTCGTGTTGTACGGTTTTGGTCGTATCGGTCGTATCTTGGCTCGTTTGCTGATGAGCCGTCCTGCCTCAGACAAAGGCTTACAATTAAAAGCCATCGTCGTCCGTCCAGCCGGTGAAGCAGATTTGGAAAAACGTGCAAGCTTGCTTGAGCGTGACTCGGTACATGGCTGGTTTGATGGCTCAGTGGTGGTGGATAAAGCAAACAGCGGTATCATCGCCAACGGTCGTTTTATCAAAGTCATTTATGCTGCTGACCCAAGCGAAATCGACTACACGTCTTATGGTATTGACAATGCCTTAATCATCGACAACACCGGTAAATGGAAAGATGAAGCAGGTCTTGGCAAGCATTTACAGTCAAAAGGTGCCAAAAAAGTGCTATTGACTGCGCCAGCGTCAGGCGATATCAAAAACATCGTCTATAATGTCAATGACGACACCATCGGCAGTGATACCATCGTGTCAGCGGCAAGCTGTACCACCAATGCGATTACCCCTACGCTCAAACTCTTAAACGATAAATACGGCATTGAAAACGGTCACATGGAAACCATCCATGCGTTCACCAATGACCAAAACTTGGTTGATAACCACCATAAAGCCGAGCGTCGTGGGCGTGCTGCAACCTTAAATATGGTAATGACAAGCACAGGCGCTGCCAAAGCGGTCAGTAAAGCGATTCCAGAACTAAAAGGCAAATTGTCAGGCAGCTCGGTACGTGTACCAACGCCAAACGTGAGCCTTGCGATTTTGAATTTGAATTTCAAAAACCCGGTCAATTCAAGCGATGAACTCAATGCCTTTATCAAAGAAGCCAGTCAGAGCGAACAATGGCAAGCGCAAATTGCTTATTCAGATTCGGATGAAGCGGTTTCTACCGACTTTGTGGGCTGTGAAAAAGTGGCGATTTGGGACGCCAAATCTACGCTTGCTCAAGAGAACCGTGCAGTGATGTACCTATGGTATGACAACGAAATGGGCTATAGCACCCAAGTATTGCGTGTCGCTGAAACCATGGCGAAAAATGTCTAAGTGTTCCTAAGCGTTAAGGACGATTACAAGACCGCTCAAGTTTGGGCGGTTTTTTATTGAATAAATTTTCAAACATCGATTGTGTTGAAATTTTTCTTGCTAAAATTCATGCTATAATATTTGGTTATCCAAGAATTTAAGGAAAGTCTTCAATGCGTTTTATCGATGAAGCAATCGTAACAGTCAAAGCAGGCGACGGCGGCAATGGTATCGTCAGTTTTCGCCGAGAAAAATACGTCCCCAAAGGCGGCCCCGATGGTGGTGATGGCGGCAAAGGCGGTGATGTGTATGTGGTGTGCGACGACAACACCAATACCCTCGTCGATTACCGGTTTACACGTCGCTATGATGCCAAACGCGGCGAAAATGGCGGCGCCAAAAACTGTTCAGGTCGTGGGGCAGATGATATCTATCTATCTGTGCCCATCGGTACCACCGTCGTTGATACTGAAACAGGTGAGGTCTTAGCAGACTTGACCAAAAAAGGGCAAACGGCGAGGATTGCCAAAGGCGGTGACGGCGGGCAAGGCAATACCCATTTTAAAACCTCCACCAATCAAGCACCACGACGTGCCACCCCAGGTTTTGCAGGTGAATTAAAAGTCTTGAAGTTTGAGCTAAAAGTGGTAGCGGACGTAGGTCTTATCGGTCTGCCAAACGCGGGTAAATCCACCTTTATTCGTCAAGTCTCTGCTGCCAAACCCAAAGTTGCCAATTATCCGTTTACCACTTTGGTACCGAATCTAGGTGTCGTGGATGTGGGCAAACACCGCTCATTTGTTATGGCAGATATCCCAGGACTGATTGAAGGCGCCTCTGAAGGGGCTGGACTGGGTATTCGCTTTTTAAAACACGTCGCTCGTACCCGTCGATTATTGCATCTTGTCGATGTACAGCCCATTGATGGTAGCGACCCTGTGGCAAACGCCCAAGTGATTTTTAATGAGTTAGAAAAATTCTCGCCAGAGCTGTCAAAACTGCCACAAATTTTGATTTTAAACAAAATCGACCAAGTGCCCGAAGAGTCATTAAACCAACTTTGCACTCATATCGTGGCAGAGCTTGGTTGGACAGGGATGGTTTTTCGTACTTCCACGCTCACAGGGGAAGGGGTTGATGCCGTGGTTTGGCATTTGATGAATGAAATCGAGCAAGAGCGCGAGATGGAAGAAACTGATCCCGACTTTGCTGAAAGTCAGCGGTTGCGTTTTGAACGACTGGAAGCGGAAGTGCGCGCCAATACGGAAGAGCAAAAAGAAGCATATCGTGCCAAACGTAAAGCTGAGCGTGAAGGTCGCGCATTGGATGAAGATGATTTTGATGACGACGACTACGATGACGATGATGGCGTGGAAGTAGTATACGCACCTTAGCGGTGATGGAAATAGCTTTAAAAAGGTTAGCCCGGGCTAACCTTTTTATTAAGTGAATTTAGATAAGGACGGGTCATTTTTTTAATGCTTTGACAATATGCGGTAATTCACCATAAAACACCCCAATGCCTGTCCCCATCAAGCCATGATTGGCAAGCGAAATAGTCGACACGCGAATGACAAGCAAATCATCCCAACCAAAATGGGTCGCTAATATTTTTTTAAAAAATTCGGTACTTTCATGATGCCCCGTATCTGTCAAATAGATAAACGCGGGTTGATTTGCGGCAAGTTTTTCGATGGTTTTTCCCATGGTGATCAGGGTTTTTTCAAGCTTGCGCACTTTTTCCACCGCGATAATCTCGCCAATTTGATTAATTTGCATAATCGGTTTAATATCAAATAAGTTGGCAACAAATGCGGCAGGGGCGGACAATTTTTTGTTGCGAATAATATAGTCCAAGTCACTGAGGGTAAATAAAAATTCACTGCGACGTCGCAAATCGTCAAGTTTTTTTGCCACGTTTTCAAACGATTCACCTTGTTCAATCAACACTTTTGCCTCGTACGCCAGCGCCCCTTCAGCAATATTGAGTGTTTTGGTGTCATACACAAAGATGTGCAGACGATTGGCATAATGTACTTTGAGTTCTTCTAGCATGGGCAAGGTTTGGCTAAATTTGGACGAGATGCCGCAAACAAATACCGCAGTGACTCCGCGAGCAATCAAATCATTAAACAACAGATGCATTTCATGGATGGATGGCGGAAATGTACTCGCTACCGATTTGAGGTTGGTTTTCATGATGGTTGCTAGGCGCTCACTGGTGATATTTTTACCATCGATAAAATCAACGTTATTGATGTTTACGTGTAAGCGCAGAATGTCCATGCCTTGCGACAATCCGAGGGCTTCAAGACAAGATGAGGAGGTGGTGACAACAGCTCTTTTCATAAATTTGATAAACCCAGTAGCCCATGAAGATGAGCAAATTTATATAAAAGCAAAGTTGATAGCAAGTTATCCTCATCTAAATTGAGAAAACTTCAAGTCGATATTTTTTAGTTGACAATGTCAATTTTTTTTTCGATGGTTGCTATTTAATTGGGATAAAAATGCGTATGGCAAAAACGTGTGATATTTAACGGCTACCGGCATCGATTAGCATTTATAAACCCAGTAAAAATTGTTACAATGCTCAGCCAAGCCATTATGGCATTTAATTTGATTAAAAAATTGCACTTGACTGATTATGACTATCAACTTATGACTGCCACCGCCTCACCTAACTCAACTAAAAAAGCCCTTAAGTCCAACACCATTGTGGTAAAAATTGGTTCATCGCTACTGACCAATAATGGTAAAGGCTTGGATCGCACCGCAATTTATGAATGGGCGAAGCAAATTGCCAAGCTGCATAATGAAGGCTACCAAGTATTGCTAGTGTCCTCAGGGGCAGTGGCGGAAGGGGTGGTGCGGATGAATTTGGAAGAACGCCCCAAAAAATTACAAGCCTTGCAAGCCTGCGCCGCCATTGGGCAGATGGGCTTGATTGAAACTTGGTGGTCGGCGTTGATTCAGTATGGTGTACAAAGCGCGCAGTTGCTACTGACACATGACGATCTTGCCAATCGAAATCGTTATCTCAATACCGCTAGTACGTTAAATCAGCTACTTGAATGGCGAGTGCTACCGGTCATTAATGAAAATGACACCGTCAGTGTCGATGAAATCAAATTTGGTGATAATGACAGTCTAGGTGCGATGGTGGCAGCCATGGTCAAAGCTGATTTATACATTATATTGACCGACCAGCAAGGCGTATTCACCGATAACCCTCGCACCAACCCGGATGCGAAGCTGATTAAGAGCGAACGGGCAATGGCAGATTATTTGTTTGACGTGGCGGGAGATGGTGGCAAATTGGGTCGTGGCGGCATGATTACCAAAATTCGTGCGGCAAGGCTTGCGGCAATGGGTGGTTGTCCCACCGTGATTGTCAGCGGCAGCATCGATAACGTGATTAATCGCGTGGTCAAAGGGGAATCCTTAGGTACGATGCTCACCACCAATGACGATGATAAACGCATTGCCAAAAAACAATGGCTAGCCGCGCATCTGCGTATGGCAGGTCGCTTGGTGATTGACGATGGCGCAGTGGATGCCATCATTAAAAATAACAAAAGCTTATTGCCTGTCGGGGTGATTGAAGTGCAAGGTGATTTTGATGAGGGCGATGTGGTGGAGTGCGTTGATAAAACAGGGGTACGTATCGCGGTCGGTCAGGTGGATTTCTCATCAAGTGAAGCTAAGCGCATCGCTCGCAAACGCAATAGCGACATCGAAGCGATTTTGGGTAAAAATGAGGAACGCCACGTGATGGTACATCGTGATAATATGGCGATTATCGTATAATTTTCGACAATTTTTGATTGAAATTTAACTAATTTTAGACTGATTCAATAGTATTTTTACCCAATAGTATGTTTACCCAATAGTATTTTTAGCCAAGATTATTTTTACCCAAGATTATTTTTACCCAAGATTATTTTTAAAGGCAACGACATGACCCATAATTTTCCGATGTTAAAAAATGACCGTATTTTAAGAGCCATGCGTTTTGAATCCGTGGATGTGACCCCAGTGTGGATGATGCGACAAGCCGGTCGATATTTGCCTGAGTATAAAAAAACCCGTGCCCAAGCCGGTGACTTTCTATCGCTTTGCAAAAATACCGATTTGGCGACGGAAGTCACCATTCAGCCATTTCGCCGTTTTGAGTTGGATGCGGCGATTTTGTTTAGTGATATTTTAACCATTCCTGATGCGCTCGGTTTGGGTCTGTATTTTGAAGCAGGGGAAGGCCCAAAATTTCACAAAACTGTCAGAAGCATGGCAGAGGTTGAAGCCTTGCCAACCGTCGCGATGGCAGATGCACTTGACTATGTGATGAAAGCGGTGACCAGTATTCGTCATGCGCTGGCAGGCCGTGCGCCATTATTTGGCTTCTCGGGTAGTCCGTGGACGCTAGCGACCTATATGATTGAAGGCGGTAGTTCTAAAGAATACCGCTATGCCAAAGCCATGTTGTATGGCGAGCCTGAAACCTTGCATGCGCTGCTCGCTAAAATCACTGATGCTGTGATTGATTATTTGCTAGCGCAGATAGCAGCGGGGGCGCAGTTATTACAAATTTTTGATAGTTGGGGTGGGGCATTGGCGCATCGCCAATTTGTTGAATTCTCGCACCATTACAATACTAAAATTGTCGCGGCGATCAAAGCAACATACCCAGAGGTACCTGTGGTACTATTTACCAAAGGTGGCGGCTTGTGGTTAGATACCCAATGCCACAGTGGCGCGGATGCGCTAGGACTTGATTGGACGATGCCACTAGATAGAGCCCGCAGCATCGTCTTTGAACAACAAAAAGAATTGACCAAATTGCACAAAAAGCTGCATACAGGCATCGCGCTGCAAGGTAATCTTGACCCCGCGACATTATTTGCATCGCCTGAGCATATTCGCCAGCAGACGCATTTGATGCTACAGGACGCCTACAGCCTCGGTGATAAAACAGGCTATATAGCAAACTTAGGTCACGGTATTAACCAATGGGTTAATCCTGACCATGCCAAAGCTTTTATTGATGCGGTGCATGAATATAAACTTTAATACCAACATCAGGAGACGACCATGATCAAAGTAGGTATTGTCGGTGGCACAGGCTACACTGGCGTAGAGCTAATTCGACTATTGAGTCGTCATCCACAGGCACAAGTGACGATGCTGACATCGCGCTCAGAAGCGGGCCGACGCGTTGATGATATGTTTCCAAGTTTGCGGGGCGTGACCGATTTAACGTTTTCGGATTTGGATGAAAAAAAATTAGCAGCATGTGATGTGGTATTCTTTGCTACGCCCCACGGCGTTGCCATGAAGCATGCCAAATTTTTAACCGAAAATGGCACTAAAGTCATCGATTTGGCGGCAGATTTTCGTTTGCAGTCGCTACAAGATTTTGAAACTTGGTATAAACTTGAACATACTTGCCCCGATATTTTAAAAGAAGCTGTGTATGGGTTACCCGAAGTCAATCGTGATGCCATTGCCAAAGCCAAGGTCATTGGCAACCCAGGTTGTTATCCCACCACGGCGATTTTGGGATTAAAACCACTAATCGACGCCCAAAACAGCCAGCAGCAGGCATTGATTGAGCCTTGGATTATTATTGATGCCAAATCAGGCGTCTCAGGTGCAGGTCGCCAAGCCAAAATGAATTTGTTATTTAGCGAGACATCGGATAGTTTTAGCGCCTATGGCGTGGCAGGTCATCGTCACGCTCCAGAGATTAGCCAAGGGATTGACCAAATATTGGGTCAAAGCAAACGCTTTCAGTCGCATGATATCCGCTTTGTACCCCATTTAGTACCCATGATTCGCGGTATGTTTACCACGATTCATGTTCGCTTGACGGCGGCGGGTCAAGCGTTAGATTTACAATCTTTATATGAAACCAGCTATCAAAACGAATATTTTGTAGACGTCATGCCAAAAGGGATGTACCCAGATACCCGTAGTGTACGGGGTAGCAACTATTTAAGAATTGCGGTGCAAACACTAGAAAATAGCCCGATGGCGACGATTTTGGTGGTACAAGATAATTTGGTCAAAGGTGCGGCAGGACAAGCCGTGCAAAATATGAACGTGATGTTTGGGCTTGCAGAGCAAACAGGGTTGGCGTTAGTTGCCGTCGTGCCTTAAGTTATTTCTTTAATAAGTGGTTTTCTTAAGCTATTTATGGTCAGCCTATTTAAAAATGTTAATGCCATAACAAGCATTGCTTTATTTTTTTTAGCCAAAAAAATATGACGCTATGATGAAATGGGCTAACTTTATTATTTTTTCAGTCAATAAATTTAGCTGAATTCATCATAATTTTTGTTTATAATGGGGTTCGCTTTAATGGATGTCATATTCATCAACCCTTTTTGAGCTATCATCAGTACTGTGATTATCCATGTTTTGATCGTTTTTCAATTTGAGTATCTCTATGGATTTGCCCGAAGATAATAACTCTTCTCAATCTTTGCCAGAAGCACAACGCAATTATATTGCCCAACCCAACAAGGTGTCGGGGTGGCTGATTGCGTTTGGGGTTAGTTTGTTGTTAGTTGCCATCATTGCACTGGTGTTAGGTCAACGCATTGGTTATCATCGCGGCTTGAGCTTTGCTGCTGAAGAAGCGAAAAAAACCGCCGCAGGTCTTGAAATCTCAGCAGAAAACATTAAATCATTAAAGCTAAAATCTGATACGTTACAAAGCCAATTAACCACTGCGCAGCAAGAGCGTGATATCAGCTTGGCGAACCTATCAGCGCTGCGTACCGATATTCAAGATCTAAAAGTCACCAACTTACAGCTTGAACAAGGTCAGCAATTCTTAACCACGTCGCTTGCCAAAAAAGGCGGTATGAGTTTACAAGTCATCGGGGCAAAAATCGCACCATTGCCAGAAAATGCCTATGAATACCGCTTTGATGTCGGTATGGTCGATCCATCAAATCAGCCAAAAAATCTGATACCAAAATTGACCTTGCTCGATGAAGTTAATATGGTCGAAGTCCCATTGCAACCTAATAGTTACTCGATTCATGGGATTGCAAGAATTCGCGGGCGTTTTTTGATGCCCAAAAACTTTGTACCCAAACAAGTGAAACTTGAATTAGCCGCCGGCAACCAAAAAACTGAGCAAGTGTATGATTGGCAACTCGGTCAACCGATTGATAACATGCCATATACGCTTGAAGAAACGCCTGAAGCGGATAAACGACCTGTGAGTTCGACCGATAGCACGCCAGTGGCAAGCACAGCCAATACGCAAAAACCTGCCGCAACGACTGCTGTAAAGTAGTATAATCAATGTTTCGTCTAATCTTAGGTAAATGTTCAATTAATGATGCTTCAAACGCTTAATTTTTCTCGTCAATCAGTTGTATCACAGCCAACCACCACGAATATGGATTGGCACCTACCGGCATGGTTGCCAACGCAGTCCCCTAAACAGCTACCTAACCAATCACCAAATTCATTGCCAGCGCGTTTGACCGACATAGAAGGCGAGCCAAATACCGACCCCGTCGAAGATGTGCTATTGGCTGACCCTGAACTGAAAAAACCACAGATGTATGCGGTGGTCATGTATAACGATGACTATACGCCGATGGAATTTGTGGTGGATGTTTTACAAAATCATTTTAAACATTCGCTAGATTCAGCTATCAGTATTATGCTTGCCATTCATCAACAAGGCAAAGGAATTGCCGGTATATACCCTAAAGACATCGCAGAAACCAAAGCCCAAGCCGTTAACCGTGAAGCGCGTCAGGCAGGTTATCCGTTACTGAGTCAAATTGAGCCGCAAGGTTAGTGGCAGTTTGCTATTTAACCCAGTTTTATTTTTGGTGGCACCTCCTTTCTATTTTTTATTCATCATTGAATTTTTTGCCATTTTAAAACCCGCCATTAACTACGTTTTATCACTTGAATTTATTAGCAATGTCATTATATTAAACGTAATGATTTTGATTTTTCCCATTTTGTCATCTTTCATTTTTACTTCCTTTTAACCGAACTTAGCATGATTAGCCAGATATCCATAAGATATTTGGTGCTGAGGTGACGGCAAATGAAACTTGAGAAAACATCAACGCAAATAACCATCAACACCTATAACGACATCAAACCAATCAATTAGATAACGCATGATTTTTCAAGTAGGGCAAAATCAAAAACCGTCGGTGACAAGTATTAAGGACATCTTATGTTAAGTTTAGAATTACAAAGCACGTTGCGGTTGGTAGTGACACTTGCAAAACAACGTGCACATGAATATTTAACGGTCGAGCATCTGCTATTGGCACTGTTAGAGAATGAAAATGCGGTAGAAGCCTTGGTGGCTTGTGCAGTCAATGTGGATCAGCTTGGCAAAGATTTGACCCAGTATATTGATGAACATACCCCAACGGTCGATATCAACGAAGATTACTCGCCACAACCAACGCGCAGTTTTGACCGTATCTTGCAGCGGGCGATTTTTCATGTGCAATCGGTTGCCAGCAGCCGTTTGGTGGAAGGCTCAGATTTGCTAGTGTCTATGTTCTCAGAGCATGACACCTACGCGGTGTACCTACTTAAAAAACAAGGGGTGACGCGACTTGAGTTGACCCAGTACTTATCGCATGGTCAAGACAAAAAAGTGCGCGACAAATTAACCAGTGTTGAAACTGAAGAAACGGGTGAAAAAGCCAATAAAGACCCATTGACTGAATTTACCGTTAATCTCAATCAAAAAGCCTCTACGGGTGGCACCGATCCGTTAATTGGTCGCCAAGCAGAAATCGAGCGTACCGCGCAGATTTTATGCCGCCGCCGCAAAAATAATCCGCTACTGGTGGGTGACCCAGGGGTGGGTAAAACGTCGATTGCGGAAGGCTTGGCATGGTTGATTGTCAATGACAAAGCACCAAAACCATTATCAGGCTGTGTGGTATATAGTTTAGATATTGGTGCGCTGATTGCCGGTACAAAATACCGCGGTGATTTTGAAAAACGGATGAAAGCGCTATTAGATGCCTTAAAAGCCAAGCCCAATGCGATTTTATTTATTGACGAAATCCATATGATTATCGGCGCAGGCTCATCGATGAGCAGCAATATGGATGTGTCAAATTTAATCAAACCTGCGTTGGCATCCGGTGAGCTGCGTTGTATCGGCTCAACCACCTTTACCGAATACCGCCAAGTGTTTGAAAAAGACCATGCCTTAAGTCGTCGTTTCCAAAAAGTTGATGTCAACGAGCCATCCATTGATGAAACGATTGATATTCTACGCGGTCTGAAAAAACAATATGAGAAATTCCATAACGTCAGCTATACCGATCAGGCGCTACAAAGTGCGGTGCATCTGGCGGTAAAACACATTCACGAACGCTTTTTACCTGACAAAGCCATTGATGTGATTGATGAAGCGGGTGCATTTGTTCGCCTGCAAAAACAAGCCGAAAATCAGGTTGAATCTACTGTGGACAGCAATCAATCCACTGATAATGTCGCAAATGACAAGTTATCAAATCAGCCTGTGGTGGATGAAGACGCACTTGTCGATGACTTAGATGTTAGCCATGCAGCGGATGGTGTTGTCGAACCTGAGGCTATGTTAAGCGAAGCCGACAATAAAGTGATTGACGCGGCACAACAAAATGGCGAGGTGGTGATTGATGTTCCGCAAATTGAATACATTATCTCAAAAATTGCGCGTATCCCACCAAAATCCGTCTCAACGGATGACAAATCGGTGCTGCAAAATCTTGAAAGCAACCTAAAACATCTGGTGTTTGGTCAAGATGAAGCCATCAAAAACTTGGCAGATGCCATCAAGTTGTCACGTGCAGGCTTAAAACCAGATGATAAACCGATTGGTTCGTTTATGTTCGCCGGTCCTACCGGTGTCGGTAAAACGGAAGTCAGTCGTCAGTTAGCGAATTTGTTAGGCATTGAACTGGTTCGTTTTGATATGTCTGAGTATATGGAAGCACATACGGCGTCACGCTTGATTGGGGCACCGCCAGGCTATGTGGGCTTTGATCAGGGTGGTTTATTGACCGAAAAAATCAATCAATTTCCGCATTGTGTGCTATTGCTAGATGAGATTGAAAAAGCCCATCCTGATGTATTTAACTTGCTACTCCAAGTGATGGATCATGGCTCGCTCACCGACAATAACGGCCGCACATCAAGCTTTAAACAAGTGATACTGATTATGACCACCAACGTCGGCGCTGATAGCATCAGTCGCAACAGCATGGGCTTTACCAAACAAGACCATAGCCGCGACAATAGTGAAGCGATGAAACGGATGTTTACCCCAGAGTTTCGCAATCGTTTGGATGCCATCATTCAATTTAACCCATTGGATCAAAATGTCATTGTATCTGTGGTTGATAAGTTCTTGGTTGAGCTGCAAGCCCAGCTTGATGACAAGAAAGTGGTGCTTGAAATTGATGATGAGGTGAGAAATTATCTGGCAGAAAAAGGTTACGATCGTCTCATGGGTGCACGCCCAATGAACCGCTTGATTCAAGATGAAATCAAAAAACCATTGGCAGAGCAAATATTGTTTGGTGATTTGGTCAATGGCGGTACGATGTCGATTCGTATGAATGCAGATAAAACAGCGATTGAGCTTGTGCCCATTGATGAGAAGCAAATCGACAATGTTTAGTAATGTCTAGTATAAAAAAAGGAGCCAATTGCGCTCCTTTTTTTATGCTTACTGATTATGTTTAATGATTATACTTAATGACTATCGCTAATGATTATAATTAATGATTAGGCTTAATAGTTATACAAAACCAAATTTGGGTTTTTCTGCTGGTTTCTCTCGATAGGACAGATGATCCATGTTGGTTAACTCTGCCAATGAGTGCGGTTTATTGACGGTGATAGCTTTATCAATCGATGCCAAAAACGCGTTGGATTTTTCAACGGACAGTTCTTTGAATTTATACTCAGCTATCAATCGACCTTTACGCAGCAGCGCGGGGTCAATTTTTGAGATATCTGAGTTAAAGGTACAGATAAACTGACACTCCAACACATCCGACAGCATACCATCAGCAATGTTCAAAATCGCCGATACCACATCGGTATTGGCGTTATCAATGCTACGCTCGGCAATGTAGTTTTCACAGTCTTCAAGCACTAATACCGAGTTTTTGTTATCCACCAATAGTGACATAAATTCAGGGTTGGTCAAATACCCAATCATGGTAGTGGGCACAAAGATGAATTTTTTATTAGGCACTTGGCTGGTTAGCCATTTGATATAGTTAGTTTTACCTGAACCCGCCACGCCATGCAACAGTACCACGCCTTTACCATCATGATTGAGTGATTCTTTGATATGCTGATGCACGGGCAGAAAATCCTCGTGATACATGGTATCTAAATTGATGGGAAATGGCTTGATACGATGGGTTTTAAATACAAAACCATGGACTTCTTTAAGTAAAATAGATACTTTAGCCTCTTGCGACACATACTTTTGCAAGTACTCATCAAACACGTTTTTGACACTCGCCGCCGAATGCGGATTGGTCGAAATATAGTAAATACTGACGACTTTTAGCAGACCTGATTCAAAGATATATTCGTCATAGTCATTGGACAAATCTTCGTTGGTGAGCATGAACACTTCATATTTGGGATGAAAATAACAAGCTTCACGCTCATACAAGGTATTATTTTTATGCGAATAGGCGACGGTGGTAAAATCGGTACAACGCTCAAAATCTTTAAGCTGTTCTTTGCGAATCACCATATCATGGTTGCCAACATGTACCCCAGGGAAAATATCATCGAGTAGCGACTCAAAAGGGTTATATTTGCTAGCGTATTGGATGTTATCTTCAATGAGTTGAACGCTATAGGGCGGCTCAGAGGAGGCGCTAAGCAGCTTTCGCGGCTGATAATAGGGCGATTGTAAAATTTTCATAGGAATATAGGCTTATAAAAGGCAGTAGAAAAATTAACATAGTTAGCAATAAACAAGCTAACTATAGAGATGGGGCAGTTAATACTAGATGCAAGTTAAAAATTAGCTAGTTGGCAATCAGTTAAAAAATTTTTAGCAACAAAATGAGCAGCATACTGGCTAACAGTAAGGCAGTAAGCAATGGTGAGATAAGATAGACAGGAATTTTAGGCATAAAAAAACCTGCAAGAGGCAGGTTAATTTAACTAATATCGATTTGAGTGGTGGGGCTGAAGAGACTCGAACTCTTACACCTCGCGGCGCTGGAACCTAAATCCAGTGCGTCTACCAATTTCGCCACAGCCCCATGAGTTGCCTCAAAGTGTTGACTCAATATTTGTATCAGTGTCTTTGTGGTTGGCTATTATATAGAAAATTTTCGCTTTGGCAAGGGGTTTTTTAAAAAAAACGCATTTTTTTATTGGTTAAGTAAAATTTTTAGCGCATTGATAATATCTGCCAAGTTACTAATACGGTTTTCCACGCGTTTTGCCAGCAGCTTGTCAATAAAAGGCTGGCAAGCTTGGCAAGCAAATTCTGATAACTGATGATTTGGGCATAGAAAAGGCACGGGCTGTTGGCGATGCGCGATTGCCCAACCAGGATAATCATCTGCCATAAAAGGCAGACATCCCATCAATAATTCGTACCATATCACCCCCAAACTATAGTAGTCGCTAAACTTGTCAAAAGGCTGTCCTGTGAATTGCTCAGGACTCATATAGGCAGGCGTACCAGCGGTGTAAGTTTTGCAGTTCAGTGAGGCATTTTTCCCCATAGCATCGCCAAGACCAATATCACTAAAACTAAAATCACTCAGACCAAAATCAATTAACACCACTTCAAGATTGGGTTTTACAATAAAGTTGGCGGGTTTGAGATCCAAATGCATCAGCCCAAATTGATGCAAACGGTTGACCACTTGGCAACTATGTAAAAAAATGGTCATTTTTTGCGGAAGATTAAGTATTGGCAATTTAGCATGCGCATACAGCAAGGATTTTAACGTCTCGCCTGGATGATACGACATGACTAGACACGGACTAACAGATTGCTGCGGCTGCTGTTGGTCAAAGATGAGGGTATCAGGTAGAAGGTTTGAAGCATACAGCGTGGGAATACCGCTTGTATGATGGGTGCTGTCAATCGCTAGGCTTTGGCAATGATGAAGGGCGTTAATTTCTTGCTCAAAATGGGCGAGATTGGTTGCATTAAAGTGAGGTAGTAATTGTTTAACGACAACGGCAGTAGGCGGGGAGTGAGTTGAATGCCATACCCCGTACCAAAGCTCGGTATGGTTGAGTGGATTTGAAGCTGATAGTGGCTGTAAGTCAGTAACGAGCGACTGACAGCCATTTTTTATGATAACCAGTACTTTGTGAGTTGACCTTGTCTCAATCATGATGGCTTAACGAGTCTACCTTCAATCAACTGCTGGTATTTTCGGGTCACGGTATTGCGCCCCCAACCCAGTAGGTCAGCCGCTTGTCCTTTATGCTGAGCAGTATGGGCAAGTGCCACTTCAAGTAAACATTTCTCAAACATCGGATAAGCGGTTTGCAGAATGTCGTACTGTCCTTCAGCGAGTGCTTGTTGTGCCCAAACTTGCAGCGGCGTGATCCAATCTGCGGTCGCGCCAGTTTGTGATGCAGGTAAGGTCGGTACGACCGTCGTAGCGGACAAAGGCGTTGGCAGCGCACTCGAATGGGCACTGAGATTGGCACTAGCACTGGGGGTGTTACTGGGAGCTGACAAAGATGATGGATGTTCGCTAGCTGGTGTCTCAAACTGAGTGTCAGGCTGATAATTATGTGTCTTATGTGTCTGTGTATTGGGCTCACGCGTAGTTATAGGCGTACTATCTTGCGATTCAAACGCTTGTAAAATCTCGGGTGGCAAATCACTGGGCTGAATGGTTTGCCCTGTTGTCATCACACTGAGCCAACGGCAGGTATTTTCAAGTTGACGCACGTTACCTTGCCAATGATAGCTTTGCAAAATATGCATGGCAGACGGCGTGATGGTTTTGGTGGGGGTATCCATGCTTTTGGTAATATTTTGCATAAAAAAATCGATTAACAGCGGAATGTCTTCGCGGCGCTCACGTAGGGAAGGTAGCGCCAGTCGAATGACATTGAGCCGATAAAACAAATCTTCACGAAACTTGCCTTGTTGCACCAGAGTTTCTAGGTTTTGATGGGTCGCTGCGATGATACGTACATCGACTTTAATGGGTTTGAGACCACCGACACGGTAAAACTCACCATTTGCTAAGACGCGCAGCAAACGTGTTTGGGTAGGTAAAGGCATGTCGCCGATTTCATCCAAAAACAAAGTGCCACCATGCGCCTGCTCAAAACGCCCTTGGCGCGTGGTAGTCGCACCTGTAAACGCGCCTTTTTCATGACCAAATAGTTCAGCTTCAATCAAATCATGCGGAATCGCCGCCATATTGAGCGCGATAAATGGTTTGGATTTGCGTGGCGAATGTTCGTGTAAGGCACTGGCAATCAGCTCTTTACCCGTCCCTGATTCGCCGGTGATGAGTACGGTCATCGGCATATGCGACAAGCGGCCAATCGCACGAAATACTTTTTGCATAGCAATCGATTGCCCGATGATACCCGATGGGTTGGTGGTGGTTTTTTCTGGCTCGGCTGCCACGGGTTCAGTTGGCGGCTGCTGTGCATCACGAATCAGAGAGTCGTTGTGGTTCTCGGACTTACTGCGCTTTTGTGTTTGGTTTGACTGGCTTTGCAGGCAAGCTTTTTTTACCATGGCAATGGCATCATCTAGCTCAAACGGCTTGGGTAAGTAATCAAATGCGCCTGATTGATAGCTATCCACCGCAGACTGCACATCGGCATGCGCGGTCATGATGATGACAGGAATTTGTGCAAAGGCTTGTTTGATTTTACTGCTAAAGTCCAAGCCATTCATCATCGGCATTCGAATATCGGTGACGATGATGCTTGGTAAGGAGGCACTATTGTCACTCTTCGGTTGACTGTCTTGCCCACTATCTTGTAGCAGCCGCCACGCCGATTTCGCATTGCCAAAGGTTTGCACTTGAAATCCACTATCTGTCAGCGTGTCTTCCAAAATCATACGTAACGCTTGGTCGTCATCGATGACCCAAACAATAGGCTCGGTGGTTGGCGTTTTATTATTGGGATAAGTCATATAAAAACCCTATATGGGAAACTTTATTGGTTTAAACATTATTGATTGAAAAATTCATAGCCGATCAGTCATGATGCTATGGTGTACCACGCTTAAACTATCATTTGGTTATTTGCCGAATTTGCCAAGGTAAAAAAATCGTAAACAGGGTTTCACCTGGCTGAGAGGTTACACTGATTTGCCCTTGATGACGCTGAATAATGTCATGAGCAAGTGCCAGTCCCAACCCCGTACCATTGGCGCGTCCTGTGACCAAAGGATAAAAAATTTGCGGTAACAACTCACTATCAATGCCCAAGCCATTATCAATAAAATCAACGCGCAATACGCTTTTATGTCGTATATCGCCAATGGTTTGTTGGTGCTGAATACGGGTTTTTACCGTGATGCTAGGCGATACAATGTCGTTTTCATTGAGCGCTTGTATCGCATTATTGACGATATTCATAAATACTTGTACGAGCTGGTCTTTATCAGCGGTGATTTCTGGCAATGATAAATCAAAGTCTCTGACTAGACTAATATTGGGGTTTTGTATCTCTGCCAATGTTAGTACATGCTGTAGTGGTTCATGCACGTTGATTACTTGCCAGTTGGGCAAATTTGGCGCACCCAGCAATTGGGTCACCAAGTTATTGAGTCGTCTGGTCTCATCCATGATGATACTGAGATAATTGGCGACCTTTTGCGCCTTGGTGTCGTTAATATAGCGGACAATCCCATCAGATTTCATGATTTGATTAAAATTCTTCTCAAGCAGTTGGCTTGCCCCAAGGATGCCGGCTAAAGGGTTTTTGACTTCGTGTGCCATACTGCGAATCATTTGGCGGGTTATTAAATGTTGGTGATTTTGATATTGTTCTTGCTGAATACGACTTTCGCGATCTTTTGCCCAAATTTCAATCAAATAGAAAAAACCCGCCTCGGTTTCTAACGGGGAAACCCCATAATCGACCAATAATGGTGCACCAATCCCTTGAGCGCTTAGCCCCAAAATGGTGCAATCATGATGGATAAAGGCTTGGTACATTTTTTTGGTATGTTCAAATTGGTTTTGTAGCGCCAATTTGGCCTGTACTTTGGTTTTTTTATGGGTTATCAGGTCATCATCCGTGGATGATTGCTCTGGTGCTTGCGTTAGTAGTTTTTCATAGTTTGCGGGGGTTAAAATATCAATCACATTTTTATGAAGTAAATGGGGCTGACTGACTGACAAAATCTGCTCAGCCGTCGCATTGATATAGACGCACTCATAGTTGCTGTCAGCGACAATCAGCCCCGATAATAGGTTATTGAACATATCATCAAACAGGGTTTGGTTGGATTCAAGACTATGTAAAAAAGTAGGATGGGTCATTGGATAACTACCACAAATTTGAGCAATGGTTAAAGTGCAATTTAAATGCCAACAAACTATTGAATAATGTTTGGATTATTTTCACAACAGATAAATAATAGAACGATGGGCAGCAAATCAGTCATTTGATATCAAAAAATCACTCATTTATAGCAACGGGCTAATCGTAGTATGATATATTTTGAACCAAAATAGTGCAAAAGTTAAAACGTGATTGTAAAAAAAGAAGTATAAAAAAGACATATAAAAAAGGGCATAAAATCTATGCCCTTTGATGTACTGCAGTTATAAAAATTAGAACCATTGGTAGGTTAGTGATGCAAAGGCGTTGGTGCCTTTAGTGTTATAACCATAAACGGTTTGATAAGAGGTGTCTGTTAAATTATTGATTCTCGTATTAATCGTCAAGTTCGGGCTAAGATAATAATTGGCTGAAATATTCAGCAGAGTATAATCATCCAAGGTTTGTCTGGTTTCTGGATAGGTACGGTAATCAGGTGAGATGGATTCGTCAGTATAAGACACTTCAGCACGCAAATCGTATTTAGGTTGCTGATATCCGACATACACTGTGGCTTTATTTTTTGGGTGATAATACAAGGTTTGATTAGTCGTCTCATTCTTGGCTTTTTGATAGTCATAGTCAAAACCAAATAACAGCGCGTTTGATTTCCAATCAGAACTTAGATTGATACCATCAATCGAGGCATTGGGAATCACTTGGGTTTTTCCGTCAGCCCAAATGGTTTTATTTTCAATGTCCGACTGATAACCTGTTAAACGTGTAGTGCGATTCTTGCCGCTATTTTCAATAAAGGCTTCCCAGTTTTTGTTCGTTTGGAAAGGTACTTTGCCACTGCCATAGTATATGTCTTGGACAGTAGGCGCTTTAAAACCTGTTGAATAAGCTAGACCTAAACGGGTTGTTGGGTTGATACGATAAGCGCTGCCAATATTATAAGAGGTATGCTTGTCGTACTCAGAGTGATCATCTCGTCGCACGCCTGCTTGAAAATCAAAATTATTTTGGGTAACTAGGTAGCTAGTAAAAAGGCTTTTGACAGTTCGGTCTAAATCATAAATCGCATTATAGCCGCCACCGTAATCAGCATTAACATCGGCTTCTTGCTTAAGATGCTCTAAGCCTGCAATCAATTGTCCCACGGGTAACTTATAGCCCAATTGAAAATTGAGCTGTTTTTGTGTGGTGTCAAAGGTATTGCCTTGTGGTGATGTTGAGTCGTAAGTTGTTGTTTTATCAAAACTTTGACCATATTTGAGATTGGCAGAGAGTTTATCTTGATTGAAGTTAATATAGGCTGATGCTGCGCCGTTTTTTTGATCGGAATAAGTATTGATTAGGGTAGCACCACTATCAAAATCACTGGTAGATTTTGAAACTAAGCCATTGACACCCACATCGACTGCGTCATTTATTTTGTGTTTAGCGACAAAGCTTGCACTTTTTGACTCAAAACCATCTTTATCCGCAAAATAATTAGATCCGACATCGGGTCTCGTGGCATTGATACCATCGGTTTTTTCATAGCCTGTAGATAAGCTTAAGGTAGAAGTATCGTTGACATATTGCCCCGTGATTTGCCCTTTATAGCTGTTTTGTGTACCGCCGCCAATGGTCAAGGCAACATTAGACTGCTGAGCATTTTGACCTTTGGTAAAGATTTGAATCACGCCGCCCATCGCATCAGCGCCATATAAGCTAGCACCCGAAGCGCCATACAATATCTCAATACGGTCGATTTGGTCGGCTGGAATAAGATATAATGCAGGCGTACCAATGGTCATCGAGCTATAGCGAACCCCATCAATAAGCACTAAGACTTGCTTGCCTTCATAGCCTCTAAGATAAAAATTACTCGCACTACCGTCCGCGCCATTTTGGGTAATATGCACCCCTGCTTGACTACGCAATACATCTATCACGCTTTGACCGCGATAACGTTGTAATTGTTCTTCATCAATCACGGTGGTTTGGGCGATGGTATTCTTGACAAGCGTCGGCGTTTTGGTTGCTGTGGTGGTAAAAGTAAGGCTCGGCAAGGTGGATTCAGTTTCGCCATTAGCAGCTTCGCTAGCCGCTCCATGAGCGCTAACACCAGTCATGGACATGCCAATAATTACCAAAACGCTTTGCGTGATTGGATGGATATTAAAAAATGGCCTTTTGATAAAACGTAGTGATGTCTGACAGGTATGACGCATAACTTGACCCAAAAAAATAGTTTAAAGACACATTGTAGAAAAATATCGTTACATAAGCTATTACTTTCGCTTGGTCATTGCTCATTAAAGCTTGAGAATTTTTCAATAAAAAACCCCTTTAGTAACTAAAGGGGTTTTAATACAAGCCTTTATATCAACAATTAGCTTGCTTGCTGCTGTAATTTTTTAGCTTTTTGGTAGCATTCATTGATGTGATTTTCAGCAATTTTTTTAAACATCAAATAACCGATGGTACCCGCCACTAATTGACCACCAAACGGTACAAATTTGGTGACTTGCTTGGCGATAATACGGCTACCAAAACCTTGGAAAGTTTTTTTGGCGATACTGCGCGTCACCACTAGCCCTGCAAAATCCACCGCTTTATCTTTTAGTTGGTTGATTTGCGCGCCGTTGTTCAAATCTACCGCTGCTTGAGCTGGTTCAATTAAACCAAATTTAGCGGAGATTTCAGGTAGCAATTTTGATAATAGACCTGCGTCAACCGCAACGTCTAGCAGCGGCACAGGGACAACCGCTGCTACGGCAGACATTTTGGCTTTACTTTTAATCATCGCCTCGCATTCGCGTTTGATTTTTTCTAAATCAAGTTTTGGGTCGATGGTTTTGGTCGAATTTTCTGCTGACATAATTTTTCCTTCTAAAAAATTTCAATTATCAATAGTAAAGGTAGTATTGCAAAACGCTTGCAACAAGAGATGATTATTCATTAATGGTCATTGATACTGTTTCATTAATGGTAAGTAATGACTCTTTGGTTTGATTATAACTGAGTGTAAACGTATGAATAAGCATCTTTTTGCAAAAAAATGCTAATGGTTTGTAGTGGCATTATTACGATATGCAAAACGCACAAATAGCTACGAAAGCTGATGGGGTGTTTTTCATCATTTTGCTGTTGTAATTTTGCCTATTCACTCTCATTATGCTAGTTTGTTCTCTCTACTTTATTTGACAACCATGATAAATTTATGTTGACTGTGACTCCCCGTTTTAGTGCGACCCATATTGACGAGATTCCCCGCGATTTACAGCCCTTGGCGCAGACATCGATGACATTAGCCCGCGTTTTGGCTGGGCGGGGCGTGCAAGATGTGGCAAATTTAGACACCGCCTTCAATAAGATGTTACCTGCAAATTCGTTGACAGGCATTACCAAGGCCGTGGCGCTACTTGATAAGGCGATTGATACGCAGCAAAAAATACTGATTGTGGGTGATTTTGACTGCGATGGCGCGACCAGCACGGCACTGATGGTAAGGGTGCTCCGTGAAATGGGCGCGCAGGTTGATTTCTTGGTGCCCGATCGTTTTAAGTACGGTTATGGACTGACGCCAGAAATTGTTGCGCTAGGTATTGAAACCTATCATCCTGATGTCATTGTCACGGTTGATAATGGTATCTCTAGCCATGCGGGGGTCGAACTTGCCAAAGCCGAAGGGCTAACGGTGATTATTACCGATCACCACTTGACGACGCAGGCGACACCAAACGCCGATGCCGTGGTCAATCCCAATCAGCTGGGCTGTGATTTTGCTAGTAAATCATTGGTAGGGGTTGGGGTGGCATTCTATGTGCTAGGCAATCTTGCCAAAGTCAGACGCCAAGCCAACAAATCCACCACCCAAGTGAGTCGCTATATTGATTTGGTGGCACTCGGCACGGTGGCGGATGTGGGCGTATTAGACCAAAATAATCGTATTTTGGTGCACCAAGGTATCCAAGCCATCAAGCAAGGTCGTTGCTGTGTGGGTATTTTGGCATTGTTGGAGCAGGCGAGTCGGCAGGTAGCCGACATCACGGCTCAAGATTTTGGTTTTATTTTGGGACCACGCATCAACGCCGCAGGTCGTATGGATAGTATGCGCATAGGCATTGACTGCTTGCTCACCGATGATTGGGGGGAGGCACAGCGGCTTGCGCATCAGCTCGATAAACTCAATCAAGAGCGCCGCCAAGTCGAGCAGGGCATGCGACAACAAGCCGATAGTGTATTAAGGACGCTTGAGAATCCATCTGAGCAAAATGCTGTAAATCAAGTAACGCACCGCAAACGCAGTATTATTTTGTATCAAGATGAGTGGCACCAAGGGGTGATTGGTATCGTCGCAGGCAGATTAAAAGAAAGCTACCATGTGCCCGCTATCGTGTTTGCCCCTGCTGATACAGCATTGATTGAAGATGACGATGCTATCAAAGGTTCCGCACGCTCTATTGAAGGCATTCATATCCGTGATGCCATTGAATCAGTCGCGCAAACCTACCCCGAACTCATTAGCCACTTTGGTGGGCATGCGATGGCGGCAGGCCTGACAATCAAACGGAAAAACTTTGAGCCATTTTGTAAAGCGTTTGATGAGGTAATTGCAGCGGTGGCTGATGAGGTATTTGCAGAGACGTTATATAGCGATGGCGAATTGACAGCCGGTGAATTCACGGTTGATTTTATAGATAGCTTGCAGACGTTGGCTATTTGGGGACATGGGTTTGTGGCACCGATATTTGATGGGGTGTTTGTAGTGCAAGATTATCGGGTGTTAAAAGAGCGTCATTTAAAATTATGGTTGTCGTATCCCGATGTGCCTTTTACTATCGAAGCGATTTGGTTTAATGTTGACTTTGACGCGATAGCTTTGTCTGCTATCAATCGCAGTGTGTCAAAAGTGCATTTACTCTATGAGCTTGAGAAAAATTTATTTAATGGACAAACTAAATTGCAGCTAAGGGTAAAAAAGGGTGTACTCCTCTACACAAGCGTTTTTGCTGATTCATACACAATCTGATAACCATAACACCCAATAAAGATGATAAACGACATAAAATGACATGTTAATATAATTTATCACCTATATTGCGCTAAATTTTGATAAATTATGCAGGTATCAAGGTGTTAATTTTTTAAAGCTTGATAAAGCTTTGGCGCTTAGCTGGCTATTATTTATTATTAACCGCTTGCCTTTTAACTATCTGTCTTTTACCTGCGTATGGAGAATTGCCATGAGTAAATCGCTTGCCAACAATGCAACCGCAACGACGGCTCGGCAATGGCAAATCCTGTCACAGCTGGATCGCAAACGTTGGCTCGGTACCACCCATATCAAAGAACAGCTTGATTTGATGGGTTTTGATATCAGTTTGCGAACCATTCAGCGAGATTTAAACGCTTTGGCAACGCGTTTTCCGATTGAAAAAAACAACACCAATCCACAAGGTTGGCGCTGGCGTGAAGATGCACCGATGCAAAGCTTGCCGCACATGAATTTGTCGCAAGCAGTGGCGTTTAGTATGATGCGCCATAATTTGACCCAGCTATTACCCCCGGCTATTTTGGATGAATTGATTCCTTGGTTTGACCTAGCGAATCGGCAACTCAAAGAAAGCAAAGTGGCAAATACTTGGCTTGATAGAGTGCGTATCCTGTCCGCCAATCAACCGCTCATCCCGCCATCGGTCAATCCAGCCGCCAAAGACGCCGTCTATGATGCATTGTTTCAAAATAAAAAACTCATCGCCTGTTATAAAGCGCGCGGGCGAGAGGAAGCGCAAAAATACACCTTAAATCCGCTAGCCATTGTGCAGCGTGGTGTAGTGATTTACTTGATTGCCTCGCGAACTGACAGAGCGTCTGACGATGTGCGCCAATTTGCTTTGCACCGTTTTGAAAGTGCGGAAGTGAGCGCAAGCGACGCGCAAACCCCGAAAGATTTTAATTTAGACAATTATATCAACACAGGCGCGATGGGGTTTAATTATCCGTTGTTCCAAAAACTCATGCCTGACAGTGAAAAAAACAACCACGAGCCCCCCATACAGCAAGTGCGTTTATTGTTTCATCCGTTATCGGGGGCAAGCTTGCTTGAAAGCCCATTGTCAACCGACCAGCAAAGCTGGGAAGATGATGAAGGATTGCATATCACAGCCACAGTGAACATGACGTCGCAGCTAGTATGGTGGCTACGCGGTTTTGGTAAAGGACTGCGAAAAATCGAGCCTGAGATTTTATCAATCGCCGTCTTTGAAACCCAAACGCCAAACCAACAAGCGCCTAATCAACAACCCACCGCCCAAACAATAAGCGAATAATGAACAAACGCCCAAGTAAACTAACTACTTTGTCCGATTTTTCGAGAATCTTATGAAACATACTGATAATAACACCCTTGAGTCCACTGCCACCGACACCAACTCACAGCAGCCTAGTAAGCCAAAAACCACGATTTTATACAGTGATTTGACGGATGATTCACCTATCACATCTGTCAAATCGCCTGACAATCTGACACCCAGCACTACCACAGAAACGTACCAGATTATTTCGACGCAGTTTGCTGACCCAACGCCAGCACCATCGGCTGAAGTGATAGCGCCTGTCAACTCATCCAATTTAACCGATAAAAACACCAATGAGGCAGGAGTGGCAAGTACCTCGCCGCTACACCATTCGCTACAGAAGGCGCCAAAAATCAACTCAATGACTGATGACAATATTTTGCAAAAAAGTCATCAGTTAGCAATCACCCAAGACGATCAGCTTGAAGATGATAAAACAGCGTCAGGTATAGCTATCGAGCATATGGATGTGGTACTCAAGCAGTGGTATTTTAGCGTGCAATGGCAGCAAACGCAGATGCCAAAATCGGGGCTTTACAATAAATTTAAAAAACGCACGCAAGCCATGGACTTAGACTTATCCTGCTT
The DNA here is from genome assembly GCF_032014955.1 of Moraxella sp. CTOTU47724. Taxonomy (NCBI): domain Bacteria; kingdom Pseudomonadati; phylum Pseudomonadota; class Gammaproteobacteria; order Moraxellales; family Moraxellaceae; genus Moraxella; species Moraxella sp. CTOTU47724. The sequence goes on along the minus strand of NZ_DALZSV010000003.1, from coordinate 14,870 downwards.
ACTTTGTAACCGATATGGCGAGGTAATTGAAACCGTTTGGTTCAAAAATGTCCGTGATAAAGCGCAATCAGTGCGTCATCAAGGCGATGAATTATTGGGCAAAAAGCCATTTAGCGCTATCGATGACCGCAAAGAAGACCCTTATAACAATCAAAGCACAAAGGTCAATGATGCCAACCTCAATCAAGAAAGTATGGTGCTTTTTTTAAGTAAGCTTCCGCCGCAAGTATTTCATGTGGTGATGATTGTGTCATCTTATCACGGCTATGCGCTTAGCAAAGCGAAACAAGCGTCTTGTCAGCTCAGTGATGATGAAGGCAATGTGATTAGTGAATTAGCTTTGGCCAAACTGCCAAGTAATACGAAGGCATTATGGTTTGCCAGTCTGACCCGTTCTGCCGATAGCTGGCGCTACAACAACGAGCAGCAACCTTTAGATAATAACAAGATGGCGCTAATTGAAAAAGAAGTGAGTGGAAAATTGGTCCGTACGGCGAGATGACTTGGGTGTAGCGTAAGCTTACTCTTTAATTCTCCTAAGTAAAATCACCAAGCATTTTGAGAGCCAAAAATTTATACATTTGACGACATTGCCATGGCTGTCTGTCAGTGATTGGATATATTCGCCACTATGATACTGTGGTACACTATGACAAAAAAAGGGATTGTCTTAATCGATAGGGATACATCGTATCTGCATTATTTTTCTCCTAAATATAGGTATTCCTAGATACATTATTGACTCATTATGCGGTAACCGTATACTTTGCGTTTAAAATGGTCAATCACATTTTATCCCATAATTAGTAATGCTTACTGTGAAATTTCTCACGCTGCTAGATGCATCATCTAGTGTCTCAATTAACATTCATATAAAAGAGGTTCTCTATGGCTAGTGGAAAGTCAAATATTATCTATACCTTAACTGACGAAGCACCGCTACTGGCGACTTATTCACTACTTCCTATCATTGAAACATTTACCAAACCTGCTGGCGTTGAAATCACTAAAACCGATATTTCCGTTGCCGCGCGTGTATTGGCAGAGTTCTCCGACTACCTGACCCCAGAACAACAAGTGACCGACAATCTTGCTGAGCTTGGTCGGTTGACCCAAGACCCAGACACCAATATCATCAAACTGCCTAATATCAGTGCCTCAGTGGCTCAGCTACAAGAATGTATTGAAGAGTTACAAGCCAAAGGCTACAACATTCCTAATTACCCAGAAAACCCAACCACAGACGAAGAAAAAGCCATCAAAGCCCGTTATGGTAAATGTTTAGGTTCTGCGGTAAATCCCGTATTACGTGAAGGTAACTCAGATCGCCGTGCCCCCGCTGCCGTAAAAAACTATGCCAAAAAACACCCGCATTCAATGGGTGAATGGAAACAATGGTCAAAAACCCACGTCTCTCACATGGAAGAAGGTGACTTTTACCATGGCGAAAAATCAATGACCCTTGATAAAGCGCGTAAAGTCAAAATGGAGCTCATCACCAACAGTGGCAAAGCTTTGGTGCTAAAACCCGAAGTTGCCCTACAAGACGGTGAAGTGATTGACTCAATGTTTATGAGCAAAAAAGCCTTAATCGAATTTTATGAAAAAGAGCTAGAAGATTGCCGCGAAGGTAAAATCCTGTTCTCTCTACACGTCAAAGCCACGATGATGAAGGTGTCACATCCTATCGTATTTGGTCACTGCGTGAGAGTGTACTACAAAGATGCATTCGAAAAATGGAACAAAACCTTTGACGAATTAGGTATTAATGTTAACAATGGTATGGCAGGACTATACGAAAAAATCGAAACCCTACCGACCACTATCCGTGAAGAAATCGTCCGTGACCTGCATGCCTGTCAAGAACATCGCCCCGCATTGGCGATGGTGGACTCAGCAAAGGGAATCGATAACTTCTATTCGCCAAATGATGTCATTGTAGATGCCTCAATGCCAGCGATGATTCGTAATGGTGGTAAAATGTGGGCAGCCGATGGCAAGCCTTACGACTGTAAAGCAGTGATGCCAGAATCGACCTTTGCCCGTATTTACCAAGAAGTCATCAACTTCTGTAAATGGCATGGCAACTTTGACCCAGCGACCATGGGTACCGTACCAAACGTAGGTTTGATGGCGCAAAAAGCGGAAGAATACGGCTCTCACGACAAAACTTTTGAAATCCCAGAGGCAGGTGTTGCCAATATCACTGACATTGAGACAGGCGAAGTATTGATGTCGCAAAATGTTGAAGAAGGCGATATTTGGCGTATGTGTCAAGTCAAAGATGCGCCAATTCGCGACTGGGTAAAACTGGCAGTGACGCGTGCACGTAACTCAGGCATGCCAGCTATCTTCTGGCTTGACCCATACCGCCCACATGAAAATGAGCTTATCAAGAAAGTTAAAAAATACTTACAAGAGCATGATACCACAGGGCTAGATATTCAAATCATGTCTCAAGTTCGTGCGATGCGTTATACCCTTGAGCGTGTGGCGCGTGGTTTGGATACCATCTCAGTCACAGGTAACATCTTGCGTGATTACTTAACTGACTTATTCCCAATCCTAGAATTAGGCACGTCAGCCAAAATGCTATCAATCGTCCCATTGATGGAAGGCGGTGGTCTTTATGAGACAGGGGCAGGCGGTTCAGCCCCAAAACATGTCGAGCAGTTAGTTGAAGAAAACCACCTGCGCTGGGATTCACTCGGCGAGATGCTCGCGCTTGCGGTATCTTTAGAAGACTTGGGGATTAAAGAAAACAACCCACGGATAAAATTACTGGCAAAAACCCTAGACTTGGCAACGGGTAAATTGTTGGATAACGACAAATCACCATCGCGTCGTACCGGTGAGCTCGACAACCGTGGTAGCCATTATTATCTAGCCAAATACTGGGCAGAAGAATTGGCAAACCAAGAGGAAGATAGCGAGCTTAAAACCAAGTTTGCGCCACTTGCTCAAGCGTTGTCAGAAAATGAAGACAAAATCGTGGCGGAATTAAATGATGTTCAAGGTCAAGGTGTGGATATTGGTGGTTACTATCAACCAGACCAACAAAAGCTAAGCCAAGTGATGCGCCCAAGTGCGACATTTAACCAAGCATTGGCTTCGTTTGATGCCTAGTTCAATAGTATAAGAAAAGCCGAAGCTGAATGCTTCGGCTTTTTTAGTGTCTGGTTTTTAGTGTCGGTAAATGGTTAAACATAGCTAAGCTAAGAATATAGCTGAGCAAAAACCGTCAATATCATTATTTTTGCTTTTCTTCGACAAGCGCCAATGCAGATTTTAGCTGGTTAGTAATATCATTTTTATCATAATTACGAATATCATGAAAATTTAAATGTAGGTTAAACCCAGGCAAGCTAAAGTCCACCCAATCGGTTTGTTGCATTGATTCGCTTTTGGGTTCAAGCAATTCCCACACATTCATGGCATCTTGAAAGCCTTTAAATTTAAATTGCCCCACGGCTTGGCAATGATGGACATGACCAATTAAATTAAACGTACTTTCACTCATCAAAATTTGATTGTTTTGCGCGGCAGATTCAAGGCGAGAGGCAAAATTGGCCTCTTTTCCAACCACGGTATAAGTCATACGATTGCGGCTGCCAAAATTACCGACATAACAATACCCTGTATTGATACCCATACGTACATGCAGCCCTTCAAAACCGAGTAATCGCCATTGGTGGCGCAGCACTTCCATTTCACGGCGCATCTCAATGGCCATACTGGCACAAGCAATGGCGTTATCACGGTCACTACCACCCATATCACCAAAATAGCACAATAACCCATCTCCCAAAAACTTATCGAGGGTCGCACCATATTTTTGGCTCACTTGGGTCATACGGTCAAGGTAAGTATTTAAAATATTGGCTAAATGGTCGGGACTAATATGATCCGACAAATCAGTAAAACCAACAATGTCCGAAAACAAAATAGTTAGCTTGCGACGTTGATTAATGACTTCAACCTTGGTGTTATTTTTGACAATCGGTTGCCAAATCTGGGGCGGCAAAAAACGGGTTAATTTATTGGTCACATTAACCAAGGTATCAATCCGTGCTTGTTGCTGCGCAAGCATTTGATTTTTTTGGCGTAAGCGAATCACCAGAGAACAGATATGATAACCAACTATCAAGATATCGGTAAATACGATGACAAAATTTAAAATATCTTCTTGCTTGGCGGTCAAACTAATGGCGGGTAATAAAAAATGCGCAGATATCAGACTAAGTAGACCCACTGCTACGGTTAATAATACCAACGAAACAGTATGTTTGGTATCTGAAAAAATCAGACGAATCAAAATCAACAACCATAACGCAAGGCTTGGGATATAGTTAAACTGCAACATACCCGTTGCCAACGCCATCAGGGTTAATACACTGGCTGAAGTAATATAGTGATGGGGCCGGATAACACTCAAAGCAGTGACAATAACGCCTGCTACCAACAGCAAAATACTGAGCGTATGATAAATAGGCGGTACATCAAGAGAGGTTAAGGTAAGCAATAAAATAAAAAATGCCGCCAGTTCAATGAATTTCGGACTTTTTAGATTGGTCGAAAGACCTTGAATGGATTCACGCAATTTAGTTTGTCTACCTCGTGCCTCGTAGTAAAATTTTTTTTAGACGTTCATTTGCCAATCAAATGGCATATCACGATGACCCCGCAGCGCCATCATCAGTGTCTGCTGCATATGGCTGAGCACTTCAGGGGTATAAGGGATAGCAGGATTACCCCATACCGGATTAGGCCAAGCAATGTCATTTTGGTAGCGCACGATATGATGAAAATGCAATTGCGGCACTTGGTTGCCAAGCGCGGCGATGTTCATTTTGTCGGCTTGAAAAGTTTTGGCAAGCTGACTTGATAGCCAGCTGGATTCACGTAAAAACTGGGCTTGGTCACTGGCGGATAATTCGTATAATTCTTTGATACCGGGTACACGCGGAATTAGAATCAACCAAGGAAATTGACAGTCGTTCATCAAGCGGCAAGTAGATAACGGAAATTCGCCCACCAAAAAAGTATCTTTTGCTAGTTGCGGATGTAAATTAAACATAATAACTCAATGCATTTAAAAGTGTTTTTGGAATTTAAAACTGATAAAATCAAATAATGCGCGTATTTTAGCAGTTATACCTACAAGACGAAATACTTTATTCAGAATAAGCGCATTGCAATTTAGGATTTCTTAAAACATAAATCAAGGCCGTTTATTTAGCCTAACTATGTCTGAGCGTTTTACAAATTTTGGGAAGTTTATGCCGTTGTCAAAGTCTCTTAACCAATGTCAGCGTCATGCTGATGCACCATCTTTATACCGCCGTTGTTTTATGATGGCATTGTTTGCTTTACTCATGGTTATCACCAGTGTCAAACCCACCGCTGTATGGGCGGCTGATAGCAGCAAATCAGCCAGTAGCGCCAGCGGCACAGCAACCCCACAAGACACCTTTGGGCGTGATACCCCGCGCGGCAGCGTGCAAGGCTTTATTCAAGCCTTGGCAAAAAGTGATTGGATGCTCGCCAGCCGTTATGTGGATTTAAGTTCTACCAAAGACCCCAGTGGTACGCTCGAATCTTTAAAATCGGCACTCGATAGCGGCGGACGTATCAACGAGCAGCTGCAAATTAGCAATGACCCTACCGGCAATCTCGATGACAAACTAGCGCCCAATCTCGATAAGGTAGGGGAAATCAACAATCCCGACGCTGACAAAAAGAGTATTGATATCTTAATGCAGCGTGTCAAACAATCTAACGGCACCTATATTTGGCTGATTTCACGACAAACCTTGCAAGAAGTGGCGTCGTTATCACTCGTTACCCAGCCGACACTGGTAGAAAAGTACATTCCCAAACAATGGATTGAGAAAGATATTAAAGGCTATAGTCTTGGGCATATTGCGGCAGTGATTGCGCTCATGATAGCGACTTATCTCGCCTGTCTATTGATTAGCCAAATCTTATATATGATTATCACGCGAATTTATCTAGCGACCCACCCAGATAAAGAAAAGCAATTTCCGATTGATGGGCGCGTGGTCGTACCTGCCGCAATGGTGCTGACGGCGCTGATTATCAAAGAAGCCATGATTTTGGTGGGTATTAATTTGGTTGTGCGCAATATGGCGTCCAACCTTGCCGATATTTTATCTTGGGTATCAATGGTATGGTTGATTTTACGTATTTTGGATTTGATTTTTAAACGTGCAGAAAACTATGCGAGTAATAACCATCATCCAGAGCGGCTATCTGTCCTAAATCTGCTGCGAAAAGTCGTAAAATTGATTTTGATTGCGATTGCGACCATTGTGATTTTGGGTAATCTAGGCTACGACTTAACCACAGGTATTGCCGCATTGGGGATTGGTGGTGTGGCGTTGGCATTGGGTGCACAAAAAACGGTTGAAAATTTAGTCGGCAGTGTATCGGTAGTCGCTGACCAGCCTGTGAATGTGGGCGACTACTGCCGCTTTGGCACGCAAGAAGGTACGGTTGAAGACATTGGTATCCGCTCCACCCGTCTGCGCACCACGGATCGCACGGTGGTAACGATTCCCAATGGTAACTTCTCATCGATGAGCATTGAAAATGTCTCGCAGCGCGACATGTTTCATTTTTCGCAAGTGTTCTATATCTCGCGCGATAGCGAAATCAGTGAGATCAAGGAATTTATCGAGCAGACGCAAATTTATATCACCAATCATCCTGACACCAACAGTGTGTGGAATCAAGTGCGTATCTCTGGCACTCAGCAAGACGCTTATCTTGTCGAAGTGCGATGCTATCTCAATGTGAAAGGGGCGATGGATTTTAATCAAAAACAAACTGATATGATTTTAAAAATCGCTGAGATGATGAAAGAGGTGGGGCTCAAAAATGCGTTACCGACCAGCCGTGTGATGATGGGCAAACCGATTGATGTTACCCATTCAAATTTTGCTAATACTGTACCCGGCAAAGATAAAGTGGTAGCGTCAGAAAAACTGGCACAATCGGATAAGCCTGATACCCAGCCTTAGTGACTCATAGTTTTGACATTGGCTTTTGAATTTGAATTGGGCAGGGTGGTGGCAGGTGTGGCATCACCCAAGTCAACATAGACAGGAATCGGACTGTCGTATGTTTGCGGCAAAGAAGCACACGAGGTAAGGTTCATCACTAAAATGGCATAAACAATTAATGGGTTTTTCAAGTTCAAACATCCTATGTAATAAAAATCCATGCAATGAAAATTTCTAGGCTTTTAATAATAAAAACCTAGATGTTACATCGAAATAATTTAAGTAATCAATTTAATGGGTTATGCCATTTTTATTTGTATTTACAAAAGATAAATCACTGAATAAAAAACTAGGGATAATCCATCAGTATTATCCCTAAATACTCTCTTATAAAGTACAAGCACCGCCAGCACAGCCATTTTCAAGGTCGTCTTGGGCATCATTGGCGCCGTCACGGGTATTATGATAATACAGCGTCTTAACGCCCAGTTTATACGCCATCAACAAGTCTTGAATCATCACCTTCATCGGTACACGGCTATCTTCAAACTTGGTTGGGTCGTAGTTGGTATTCGCTGAGATACTTTGGTCAATGAATTTTTGCATAATCGCCACTAGACTCAAATAACCTTTGTTATTCGGCATTTGCCATAATAGCTCGTATTGATCTTTGAGCTTATCAATCTCAGGCACCACTTGTTTTAAAATACCGTCTTTTGATGCTTTGACAGATACTAAACCGCGGGGTGGCTCAATGCCATTAGTTGCGTTAGCAATCTGGCTAGAGGTTTCTGATGGCATCAAGGCGGTCAAGGTTGAGTTGCGAAGACCGTGGGTTTTGATATCGTGACGCAGTGCTTCCCAGTCGAGTTGTAGCGGCTCATTACAAATCGCATCAATGTCTGCTTTATACGTATCAATCGGTAAAATACCTTGTGAATACGTGGTATCGCCAAATGCAGGACACGCGCCTTGCTCTTTAGCCAGTTTATTGGACGCCACCAACAGATAATACTGTAAGGCTTCAAAAGTGCGATGGGTTAAACCGAGCGCCGTAGGATCTGAATATTTGGTAGCGTTTTTGGCAAGATAATAGGCATAGTTGATGACACCAATACCCAGCGTGCGGCGTTTCATAGAGCCATTTTTAGCAGCGATAACCGGATAGTCTTGGTAGTCAAGCAAGGCATCTAGCGCACGCACGATCAGTTCCGCTGGCTCTTTGATGTCTTCTAATTGGTTGATTTCACCCAAGTTAATCCCTGATAACGTACAAAGGGCGATTTCACCGCTTTCATCATTGATGTTGTCAAGCGGTTGGGTCGGTAGCGCGATTTCCATACATAGGTTGGATTGGCGAATTGGCGCGACACTTGGGTCAAACGGACTGTGGGTGTTGCAATGGTCAACGTTTTGCACATAGATACGACCCGTGCTGGCACGCTCTTGCATCATCAGGCTAAACAACTCTTGCGCCGGCACACTGCGTTTGCGAATGGAGTCATCTTGCTCATATTGCTCATACAAACGCTCAAACTCGGCTTGATCGGCAAAGAAAGCATCATACAAACCTGGCACATCCGATGGTGAAAACAGGGTTACGTTTTGATTTTTAATCAAACGTTGATAGATGGTTTTATTGATTTGCACGCCATAATCCATGTGGCGAACACGGTTGTCTTCCACACCGCGGTTGTTTTTGAGCACCAACAGATTTTCCACTTCCAAATGCCAAATCGGGTAGAACAAGGTCGCTGCACCACCACGCACGCCGCCTTGTGAGCAGCATTTGACCGCAGTTTGAAATAGTTTGTAAAAAGGAATACAGCCGGTGTGCTGCGCTTCACCACCACGGATTGGGCTACCTAATGCGCGAATACGACCCGCATTGACACCAATACCGGCACGCTGTGACACATAGCGCACGATGGCACTGGTGGTGGCATTGATACTGTCTAAGCTATCATCGCATTCAATAAGTACACATGAGCTAAACTGACGCGATGGGGTACGCACGCCCGACATGATTGGCGTTGGCAGTGAGATTTTGAAAGTGGACGTGGTGTCATAAAAGCGCTTGATGTAATCTAATCGCGAAGCCTTGTCATATTGTTTGTCGTAACTGGCAAACAGACACATACCGACGAGCATGTACAAAAATTGTGGGCTTTCAAAGACTTGTTTGCTGACGCGGTCTTGCACCAAGTATTTGCCTTCCATTTGTTTGACGGCGGCATACGCAAAGCTCAAATCACGGTTGTGGTCAATATAGTCATTGAGTATATCAAACTCTTCTTTACTAAAGTCTTGCAAAATATGGGCATCGTAACGACCTTCTTGGGTCAGTTTGGTGACATGGTCAAACAAATGCGGCGGCTCAAACTGGCCAAACGCGATTTTGCGTAAATGAAAAATTGCCAATCGCGCTGCCAAATATTGATAATCAGGCGTTGCTGCAGAAATCAAATCCGCGGCTGATTTAATGATGGTTTCATGGATGCTTTTGGTGGTGATTTTGTCATAAAACTGGATATGTGAGCTGATTTCTACTTGTGAGACAGACACATTATCAAGCCCTTCTGCTGCCCACTCGATGACTCGGTGAATCTTATCCAAATCAATTTTTTCCAAACGCCCGTCGCGTTTTTGCACGAGGATATCTTCAGTACGAGTCATAATACGTTCCTTTTTTTACCTGTTTATCAACGTCATATCTGTATGTATTAAAAAGGCGCTGAGTGAGAGGTGGTGAGATAAAAATGCCAAGTAAAACAGCTAACCGAAAGTATAGTGAGTGTGTATGCCGCTTTTAACGACGGCTTTTGAGCCGAGGCCACGTCACTTATGTAACATTGCAAAGTCATTGCCGTATTATTGCAAGATTTTGCAAAAAACTACTATATCTAGGGGTTGTTTTATTATTTCGCACAATATAGCGTAAAAAAATTTGTAATTCTAGCTTGTATTTTTTTCAATTTTTTGCCTATTTTTCTGCAAAAATGCTAGACGCTTGATTTTATTAGCAGTTCATCAAGTCAAGCAAAAAGATAAAAAATTTGTAATTATTAAAATCAGATGGGTTGATGAATGCGTAGTCATTGTCATAAAAAATTGAAAAATTTATGCTATAGTCGAACTATAGTCAAACCATCAAAACGATTTTGTAATCGTGGTTTTTATAAAATTAATCAACAAAAACAAAAGGACGGACAATGACAATTTTTAGTAATTTTACCTATGAGGAATTAACTATCGGGCAAACTGCCAGCATGACCCGCCAAGTGACCGCAGATGATGTCAAAGCATTTGCGCTTGTTACCCATGACTACAACCCTGCGCATCTCGATAATGAGTATGCCGAGCAAAGCCAGTTTAAAGGCGTGATTGCGCATGGTATGTGGACAGCAGGTCTATTATCAGCCTTGATTGGCACCAAATTTCCAGGCTTGGGGACAATTTATCTGAACCAAAGCTTGTCGTTTCGTCGTCCTGTGCATATCGATGATACCTTAACCGCGACCTTGACGGTGAAAAGTAAAGACGATAGCAAAAAATGGGTGGTGTTAGATTGCCAAGTGACCAATCAAGACGGTAAAGCGGTAGTGACAGGCGAAGCGCAAGTAATTCCCCCCACTGAAAAAAGCAGCCGTGAAGCGGTCAAATTAGACGATTTTACCCTACGTCAAACTTTTTCAGAATAATTAGTGGGTATAGAATATACAATATAGAAGTGTTGCAGTTATTGACGACAATTATTTGCTACAATAAAGCCAAGAAATTCTTTGGCTTTTTTTATAATTTTTTGATAGCAGATAAACCATGAAAACATTAACGCCTGAACAACAACAAATTTTAGCCAATGTCAAAATGCCGGACGATTGGAAGCACGCCTTGGCGACAGAGCTAACGAGCAGCAATATGGATAAGATTCGCCAATTTTTGCGAGATCAATATCATGCGCAAAAAGTGATTTATCCCTCGGGTAGTCAAATGTTCAATGCGTTTAATTTGACCCCGTTGTCGCAGGTTAAAGTAGTTATTTTGGGTCAAGACCCGTACCATGGCGCGGGACAAGCGATGGGGTTATCTTTTTCTGTGCCCAAAGCCATCCCCAAACCCCCGAGTCTACAAAATATTTTACGAGAGCTCGCCGCCGATTTGGGTATCGCCCCGTCAAAACATGGCGATCTGACCCATTGGGCAACCCAAGGGGTGCTGCTGCTTAACAGTATGTTGTCGGTAGAAGCAGGGCAGGCGGGCAGTCATCAGCGTATTGGCTGGGAAACGTTCACTGATGCGGTGATTGAGGCAGTCAATCAGCACTGTGAGCACTGTGTCTTTATCTTATGGGGGAGTTACGCACAGAAAAAAGGCCGTTTTATCGATACATCTAAGCATTTAATCATTACAGGCACGCATCCATCACCGCTTGGTGCCAATCGGGGTGGTTTTTTTGGCACCCGTCCTTTTTCCAAAGCCAATGATTATCTGATAGCGCATGGCAAAAGCCCGATAGATTGGCAGTTGCCACAGTAGTTTGGGTGGTATCATAAATGAATGCAAGTGAGCATAACTGTTGTGAAACAGGCTTTTGTGACAGCGACTTTTGTGACACCGATTATGCCTTTATGCAAGCGGCGCTTGACGTTGCAGCCGAGGGCGGACAGCTGGGGGAAGTGCCAGTGGGTGCGGTGATTGTGCATCAAGGCACCATCATAGCCAAAGGCTACAATCAACCGATTTTAAGTCATGATGCCACTGCCCACGCCGAAATAGTGGCAATAAGGCGAGCATGTCAATATTTTGATAATTACCGTCTGCCAGCGGATTGTGAACTGTTTGTCACGCTTGAGCCTTGCACCATGTGTCTAGGAGCGATTATTCATGCCAGAGTATCGCGCTTGGTGTTTGCAGCGACAGAGCCGAAAGCAGGCATGATTGTCAGCCAGCAGGATTTTAGCCAAGTGACGTTCTATAATCATTTTTTGACCGTAGAACAGGGGCTAATGGCAGAGCAAAGTCGCGCGTTGTTGCAGGATTTTTTTCGCCATCGTCGTGAGCAAAAAAAACAACTGCGCCAGCAGTTAAGGGCAAACCAATAACCAATGAGTCTCTCAAAACCATTCTTTAAAATAAAAAATATTGGATAAAAAAAGGCAACCCATCGGCTGCCTTGTTTGACGCAAAAAACAGTTAGATTTTTAGACTAAAGCATGTTAGAGAATGTCATGACGCTTTTGGTGTTAATGCTTTTGGCGTTAAACAGTTACGCTGCATCAAAAAGCCTTGCCAGCCAAAAAAGCTAAAGTTACGGATATTGGCATGGTTCGTACCTTTCGGCTCTGCTTTAACACTGTCATAGTGCTCAGCAAACAGTTTTAGCGTATCTTGTTGGGTCAAATGGTTGAGTAGGGCAAAGCCAAACACTTTCGCACTGCCTTCATTTTCACCCGCCGCATTGTGCACTTCGCCATTGTTAAACTCAGTTGGTCGATAGTCATAGTAACTATCGATGATAGCTAGCACGGAAGCAAAATCTAGCGATTTGTTTTCTAGTTTAGCTAATAGTTTTGATAGTTCTAGCTTATCAATAGCGCTCATAGTTACTCCAAAAGTCAAAATAAATAAGGTGATTAACGGTTAAAATAATCGTCCTCAAACGGATCAAAAGCTGGGTTAAAATTATTGTTGGTCTGACCAAAACCGCGGTTTTCCACACGGTTTTCTAAATGACGCATTTGCTGACCGCTGTTACGCGGTTGAGAGGGTTTACTGCGCTCTTGGGGGAAGGCCTCATGACTGGCTGCCCCAAAACCACTGCGGTCTTGACCCATTCTATCATGGGCGGCAAAATCGACTGGGTGATTATCATAACCCATGCGTTCATGCCCAGTCCGTTCATGCAGAATTCTTTGATAAATCTCTTCACGGTGTACGGCAATGTCTTTTGGCGCATTGACGCCCAGTCTGACTTGATTACCTTTTACACCCAGTACGGTGACACTCACTTCGTCACCTATCATTAACGTTTCGCCAACACGGCGAGTCAAAATTAACATGCGTCACACTCCTTATGTCGCAACAAGTACCATCAATGTCCTATGATGATTCAACGATAAATTAGCTAAATTCGTCAAATATATTATCATGTATCATTGCCCAATGATACGTTAAAGACAGACTGCAAGGGCATAATTTAAGCCAACTCATCATGCTTGGCAGCTATTTGCCAACAGTCAAAATAGGCATTGAGGGGTCAGTTGCGTTTGTGCCCAATAAACGAGATGCCATTATAAACGAAATGCAGAAGTAAAAAAAAGGTTAACACCCGCAAAACGCGGATATTAACCTTATTTTTGTGGAGAATTACAAATTTATTATAATCCAGCAACCTTGCTTTCACCGTCTTCACGGTCAAGACCAAAAGCGGTATGTAGCGCTTTAACCGCTTTCTCCAGTTGTTCTTCTTGAATCAGTACCGAGATTTTGATTTCGCTGGTAGAAATCATTTGGATATTGATGTTGTTTTCTGCCAGTGTTTCAAACATTTTGCTTGCCACGCCTGCATGTGAGCGCATGCCAACACCCACCAGTGATACTTTAACCACGTTGTTATTGCTCACGATTTCTTTGCCGCCAATCTCAGCAAGATTGTCACCCAAAATCGCTAGGGTTTTATCAAAGTCACCACGGTTAACGGTAAAGGTAAAGTCTGTCAATCCGTTTTCTGCGATGTTTTGGATAATCATATCGATTTCGATGTTGGCAGCACTGATTGGGCTTAAAATCGATGATGCAATACCAGGGCGATCAGGCACTGCTAAGATAGATACTTTAGCTTCGTCACGGTTAAAGGCGATGCCCGAAATAATTGGTTGTTCCATGCTGTCTCCCTCATCGGTGGTAATTAATGTACCTACATTCTTTTTAAAATCATCATCGAATTTACCATCGGCATTTTCATCAAAACTGGATAAAACACGCAGTGGTACTTGGTATTTTCCGGCAAATTCAACCGAGCGAATTTGCAACACTTTTGAGCCAAGGCTTGCCATTTCTAGCATTTCTTCAAAGGTGATTTTTGATAATTTTTTGGCTTTTGGTGTCACACGTGGGTCAGTAGTATACACGCCGTCGACATCGGTATAGATTTGACATTCATCGGCAGATAGGGCAGCAGCCAGTGCAACCCCGGTGGTGTCCGAGCCACCACGACCTAAGGTGTTGATGTCACCTTTTTCATCCACCCCTTGGAAACCCGCCACCACAACGACCATGCCAGCATCGAGTGCGGCGCGAAGCTGACTATCATCGATATGTTGAATACGGGCTTTGGTATGACTATCATCGGTACGAATCGCCACTTGCCCGCCCGTCATTGACTTGGCGCTCACACCGATTTCATTTAATGCCATAGCAAGTAAAGAAATTGATACTTGCTCACCGGTTGACACCATTTGGTCGTATTCACGAGCATTCGGTTCTTTACTGATTTGACGTGCCAAATCAATCAAGCGATTGGTCTCACCACTCATGGCAGAGACGACAACCACCACTTGATGACCATTGTCATGCCAACGTTTGACGCGCTGTGCCACATTTTTGATACGTTCGACACTACCCATCGACGTACCACCGTATTTTTGTACGATTAAAGCCATTGTCAATACACCCTATAATATCGCGCACATTGTTTGCCATCGCTATCCAAGACTTGCCATACCAAGTGCCTGATGGATCGCTTAGCAGATTGTTTACAATGTCACGAAACGTAAATTAAACGGTACTTTATACCATATTTCCCAATTTTGGGGCAAGGCAAAATTGCCAAAAATCCCCAAATGA